>JBLHNI010000199.1:0-6158 GCA_047650615.1 Maribacter sp. | reverse complement strand
GTTGTTTTTGACCAAATTGGTAGCCCCACGTATGCAGTTGATTTAGCTCGGTTTATTCTAGAGTTGATACAAAAAAACACGGATGCATTTGGCATATATCACTATAGTAATGAAGGAGTTGCGAGTTGGTACGATTTTGCCAAAGCTATATTTGAAGAAGCCGATATACGTATCGCCTTAAATCCGATTAGGACTGCGGAGTATCCGTTGCCGGCAAAACGACCAAGTTATAGTGTTATGGATAAGGCCAAAGTAAAAGCCAGTTTTAATCTACAGATTCCACATTGGCGCGATAGCCTTCGCCAGGCTTTGAAAAATAACGCTTTACAATAGGCAAATTTATAATTAAAACAGCCTATCAATACATCTTAAAAACCTTATTAGAAGTACTTGAGGTAAAGTGAAAACTAATTTTCATTTGCATACAGGCTTCGAGCAAGTACACGTACTAATGGGTTAAATATTTAAAATAAATAGTATGAAAATAGTAGTAACAGGTGGCCTTGGTTTTATAGGGTCGCATACGGTGGTTGAATTACAAAATCAAGGTTTTGATGTCGTAATTATCGATAATTTATGTAACTCTTCTGAGGTCGTTTTAGAAGGAATACAAAAGATAAGCGGTAAAGAAGTGAATTTTGAGAAATTAGACCTTCGAGACAAGTCTCAAGTAGCCGGGTTCTTCCAAAAATATAGTGATATTCAAGGTGTAATCCATTTTGCAGCGTATAAGGCAGTAGGAGAGAGCGTAGCTAACCCTTTGGCTTATTATGAAAATAATGTAAGTAGCCTGGTATATTTACTACAAGAACTGACCAATAGGGGAAAATCGAATTTCATATTCAGTTCGTCCTGCACGGTTTACGGCCAAGCGGATGTCGTACCCATCACGGAGGATTCCCCAGTAAAACCTGCGGAGTCGCCGTATGGAAATACAAAACAAATCGGAGAGGAAATTTTACAGGATGTATGTAAAGTAAATCCTGATGTAAATGCGATTGCTTTGCGTTATTTTAACCCTATGGGGGCACATTCTTCTTCAGAGATAGGAGAGTTGCCGTTGGGAGTACCACAGAATTTGGTGCCTTATATTACCCAAACAGGCGTTGGTCTAAGAGCTTGTTTAAGTGTTTTTGGAGAAGATTATGATACGCAGGACGGTACCTGTATACGTGATTATATTCATGTAGGTGATTTGGCAAAAGCCCATGTGGTTGCCTTAAAAAGATTGTTAGAAGACAAGAACGATGCTAATTTTGAAGTTTTTAATCTTGGTACGGGTACGGGTAGTTCTGTATTGGAGGTTATTAGAAGTTATGAACGCATTTCTGGTAATAAACTCAACTATAAAATAGTAGATAGGCGACCTGGAGATGTAACTATGGCCTATGCAGATACCTCAAAAGCAAATACTATTCTTGGCTGGACAGCAGAAACTACTTTAGACGACGCCATGAAATCTGCTTGGGATTGGGAGTGTAAAATTAGAAACCATGAGGAGTTAGTTTCTAAATAAGTATAGGAATAAAAATTTATTTAAGTAGACCAATGTACGTCTGTTTAGCGAAATAAGGCTTAAATACGCGCAGCGTATTTAAGCCTTATTGTTTTATGTTTTAGAATTTACTGCCTCTTAGGTTTTTATCCAGGTAGTTTATCAACTATTAAACAATACCCTAAGCTCCTCTGTGGTTACAGGTTTACTAATAAAACCATCTACCAATGTATTCTGTAACACTGCCTTTTTTTCTTTAGCACCAGTAGTAGCGGATAAAACATGAATACTGATGATGTCTTTTTTCTCCATTAGTTGTTTCTCGAACAGTTTTAGGAATTCGGTTCCTGTTAGTACTGGCATGTGAAGGTCAAGCAACACTAAAATTTTACAGGTTCCAGCTACACAGGTAAAGGTGTTCAAGTAATCTAGCGCATCATAACCCGAGGCAAAGGATATAAAATGCTCATTGCCTAAATATTCCTTAATTATTTTTTTAACGCTAAAGCGTAGTATAGGGTCATCATCTATTAGGATGGTGTTTGTAATTTTCATTTTGTAATCCTCAGAAGGACATTAAATAGTGAGAAAGATAAATTAAAATTCTAATATAAGAAATTTCTTACAAAAATGTTTTAATTTATTGTTATTTAATCATTTTTTACCAATGTATTGTTTTGATAACATTCGTAAAGTTTACGGTTACGTCTTATAAGGCTATATTATTTTAAGCCCTTTATGTACACTTGAAGTTGGGAAATGGTTTTTTCCTTACATAAGAAGGATTTTCCTCGTTTGATACACTTTTTACTAAAACCAGAGCAGTGATGTTTACAGCAACGAGTTTAAGTTTCAGAAATGGCACTGTTTAAGAAAATAGGCATCTTAGTATCTCACTACTTCTTACATTTTCTATCCTTCTCTGTACCTTACTTTATTTAATCTTAACTCCTTTCTGAAAATAGCTACCTGATTAGTTATCGATTATTGGAATACTCGTGGTACTTAAAGACAAGATATAACTGTAAGATTACAAAGAGAACTTTAATATTCACCTTCTTCATTACCACCGTTACGCTGCCTTCCTTTGTTACCCTGTTTTTTCTGATTTATGCGGTAAACAAAAGAAAGTGTTATTTGCCGTTCGCGCCATTGAAATTCACTTTCTGAGGTAAAAAATGGGGTCTGTGTCAAAGATATCCTCTTTCTAGAATTCAAAAGGTCGCTAGCGTTTAAGGCCAGCGTGCCTTTGTCTTTAAGTATATCCTTGCTAAACGCTAAATTCAAGGAGAATATACCTTCATTTTCAGTTTGTGCATTATTGGTAGGACCACGGTAAAAGGCGTTGGTCTGCCAGTCTATTTTACCTGGAAGTGTTACTTTAGAGCTAAATCTTGAAAACCAGCTTGTATTTTTGGCGCCAAAATCAACACCGTTGAAAGCCCCATCTGAATTGAATTGGAAGAAATTAAAACTACCGTTTAAACGCAGCCATTTGGTAGGGTTGTACAACAATCCCAGTTCCGCACCCACACGCTCGTTGCTCGAAAGGTTGATGGGTATAGAACGGATGATGACAATACCATCAGTTGTAACTTGCCCTGTTTCTTCTTGCACCCTTTCAAAAGAGTTGGTTTCTTTTTGATAATATACAGAGGAGGTCAAGGTCAGTTTTTCCCACCGCTTCAAATACCCTAAATCAAAAGCATTGGCAAAGGCTGGATCTAGACCTGGATTCCCTTGAAATATATTTGTTCTACTCGATCTAGAAGGAAACGGGTTAATAAAATAACCTCTAGGCCTGTTGATGCGACGGTTATATCCGAGGGTTAGATTTTCATTTTCTGCAAGCTCATAAATTAGGTTTAATGTAGGGAAGAGTCCCAAATAATTCTTGTCAAAATTTAGATCTATTCCCTCACCGATAGCTTCCTCCAAAGTTTGTATGTCTACACCGCTAACTTCACCCTTAAGTTGGGTATTCTCTAATCGCAGGCCAAGTAGAAAGGAAAAAACTCCAAATTTATTTCCATATTGTGAATAAAGCGCATGCACGTTCTGATTAAACAAAAATCGATTCGTAAGCCCTAAATTGGGAACAAATACGCTAGAATCTAAATTAAACTCTTCCAGATTAAAATCAGTATCCGATTGTTCCCAATTCCCTCGATACCCTGCCTCAAATTGTGCGTCACCCATTGGAAGCACATAATCTATTTGTGTCAAATATTCATTTTGAAATTCTAATTCTCGTATATTTTCGTTTGCAATAAGATTCGTGTTAGGAAAGGTGTTGTTTTCTAAGATCGTTATCGGCTTTAATTCTTCGTTATAAGAAAGCTGCAAATCTACGGTAAGCTTATGTCCATCTGTATTAAAATCATTGATGTAATTAAGCGAGAATTGGGCGCTTTTTTCCTCTTCTTGCTCATCTTCTATTCGCAAGGTTCTGCTGTCGATTTCGGTGCCAATAAATCTTGTGGTACTGTTATCGGTTATGTCTTCTCCATCATTGGTTCTGCCAAAGGCACTTGCGGTCAACGAGGAGGTTTCCGTTAGGAAATATTCAATTCCTAAATTTAAATTGAAGCCACTATTCTTTCTGTTGATATCGCGGTCTTCGATAATTCGATCAAAGGCACCACTCTGGTAGGTATTATCAAAAAATCCATTTCCTGGCGGCTGCCTGTAAGAGTATCCTAACGTACTAAAGATATTATACTTCTCTTTTCTCAAGTTAAGATTAGCGGTAAGTGAAGCCGCCTCGGGAAACCCCACAGTAGTATTTACAGTGCCGTTAAAACCACGGGTTTTTTCTTTCTTTAATACAATATTCAAAATGCCCGCGGTACCCTCGGCATCATAGCGCGCGGAAGGGCTTGTAATCACTTCTACCTTTTCTATGGCATCTGCCGGCAGTTGTCTCAACGCATCTGTGGAACCAAAACCGGCTAATGCCGAAGGCCTACCATTGATTAAAATCCTCACGTTACCATTGCCTCGCAGTGCTACAGCTCCATCGACATCAACAGTTACAGAGGGTATATTGTCCAAGGCATCACTTATGGTTGCACCGCTATTGGTAAGGTCTTTACCGACATTGTAAATTTTCTTATCCAGTCGTACTTCAACGGTCGTCTTTTCGCCTATAACTTCCACAGCCTCTAATTGGGTAGCATCAATGGATAAACGGATAGTACCTAAATCAATAGGTTTGCCTAGATCTTGATTGTTTAGGATGTACGATTGGTAGGAGATATATTCTACCCTCAAATTATACTTTCCAGGTGCGGTCGCAACCTTAAATTTTCCGTTTATATCTGTAATACCTCCCGTGACTTTATCAGGTGTCTCAACACTTTGCACGACCAAAGTAGCATATTCTAACGGTTCGTTGGTCTCTTGATCTAATACGGTTCCGGTAATGTAGATATCTCTTTGAGCAGAGGCCGTTGTAGTAAAAAGTAAAAATAAACTTGTAAAGAGGAAAAAATATTTTAACATTAGATACTTAAATTTTCATGTTCATATTAGCTACGTAAAAATCACATTTAACTTGCATGTAGTCATTAATTTTCTTTGAACGACAAGAGTTATGTCTCCAACGACCTTAAAGAAATGTTAATAATAGCAAATGGAGGAAAGTTCATTTTCATACTTACTTTCTTGGAATGTTGTATTACACAAATCAAAAGCAGTATTTGCTTGACTGAAGAACATTTAATTCCTTATTTTAGTCCAATAACAAAAAGTAAAATACTACAATAAGATGCAAAACCTAAAAGGTAAACTATCCGGAACTTCTTTATTTCTTCTATTTTTTATTTTGGGAAACATCGCCTGTAAAGATGGTTCAAGAAAGGCGAATACTAGTCAAAAAGAGATGGAGCCTGTTATTAGTGCCGACAAGGTTAGCGATGCAAAGTTTGGCGGACTAGCTCTATATACATTACGTGATGCCATGGGTGCGGATATCAAAGAGACGCTAAAAGCTGTTGCCGCTGCTGGGTATGAATATATAGAGGCAGCAGGTTATGAAAATGGACAATTTTATAATATGGCTCCAGAAGCCTTTAAGTCTTTGCTAACTGAGTTAAACCTTGATGCTGTAAGCACACACCAGGGAGCTGTAACCTTTGAAAATGCAGATGCTATGATGGCCGATGTAAAAGCTGCCGGATTTGAATATTTTGTTGTTCCCGTTCCTCCAATGGGCCTGTTCAAATTTGACCAAACAACGAGGACCTTGAGCATGACTGGAGGAGCAAAAAACTTAGCGGAAATTTTGGATGCCTTGGGTGCAAAGGCCAAAGCAGCAGGACTTAAATTACTATACCACAATCACGATTTTGAATTTATAAAAGATGCAGACGGTATCGTTCCCATAGATTACCTATTAGAAAACTGTGACCCAGAATTAGTGAATTTTCAAATGGACCTCTATTGGGTTACTAAAGCCGGTGCGGACCCTTTAGCTTATTTTGAAAACTACCCAGGTCGTTTTATAATATGGCATGTAAAGGATATGGACAAACAGGGTAGATTTGCCCCGGTCGGAAAGGGAACAATAGATTTCGAAAAAATCCTTGCTGAAAAGGAAAAATCAGGGATGCGTTATTATATGGTTGAACAGGATATGACTTTTGACGGTTTAAAACCTTTA
>JBLHNI010000198.1:0-6165 GCA_047650615.1 Maribacter sp. | reverse complement strand
ACCCACCAACGCTACTTTGAGTTTTATTTGTAGCTGCCAAAAATGTGATTTCAAAAGAGAAGATATGTATCCTCATAAAAAAACAAACGAAGATCCAATGTATTGCGACTATTGCAATCCATAATTATTTTGAAAGAACTAAAATTATAAAGGGTACTGCAACAGAAAAAATAATAGTGATTATTAAGAATTCGTAAGCTCTGTCAGCTCGAACATTTGATGTCAGTTTAAAATAATAAAGGAAAATACTTCTTAAACTAAAAAGAGTCCAATCCGTGAAGACTAGACTCTTTTACGAGAACACTATATGAAAATGAAAAATTTTTATTCGTTTTTGTTACACTGTAAATATAGGCTAGGAGTTCAGGTTTGAGAAAGAATTGTTGTGAACCTAGGGTATTTTGTAGTGTAGGGGATAAAGCGTAGTATTTACCGTTGAAAAGAGGGGTCATATAAGCTTAAACAAAAAATCGGTTAGGAATCAGACAAGAGGTTATTTAGTTACTGCTGCTTTTAAGCTGGTGTAATTAAATAACTCAATTTTTGTTGTTTTTCATGCTATTAGCCAAATAAATAGTGTCTTCTGATTCTCCTATTTAAGTGATGCACAAATTTCACTTAAAAATTTATTGACATCAAATTCTGGGTCTTCAGCTAAGCCGGTACGAACCACGACTAGGTCTTTTGACGGGATTACAAAAACATACTGACCTTGAAATCCGTTAGCAGAGTACATATCTCTGGGCACATCTGGAAACTTACCGCCAGAATTCAACCAGAAATGCGCTCCGTACACGCCATCAGAGTGTGCGGTTGGTTTTTTTATATAATTGACCCAATCTTCCGAAAATAATCGTTCTCCGTTCCACATGCCCTTGTTTAGATACAAAAGACCAAATTTCGCCCAGTCCCGAGTGTTCGCCCATCCATAGGAAGACCCTACAAAGTTACCGTCCATATCCGTCTCCAATAGCATGGAGTGCATTCCTATTTTATCAATTAAATGAGTATAAGGAAAGTCCAAATAGTCTTGATGTGTTTGAAACTGGTCGCGCAGTATGCCGGACAATAGATTGCTTGTTCCAGAGGAATACTTCCATATTTCCGTAGGTATAGCAATCGATTGTTTCTTGGCTTGTGCTAATGTCATATCCGAATCTAGAAATAGCATTTGTGTAACATCTGAAATCTTGGTATAGTCTTCTTCCCAAGCCAAACCGCTCTGCATTCGCAATAAATGGTCTAGAGTGATGCCGATTTTAGTGTTTTGCATTCGTATGTCATCGGCAAAAGGTCGATAATCCATAGAGATTTTCCCTTGGTGTTCCAAAATACCATACAGCGTAGCCAAAACACTTTTGGTCATAGACCACCCTAAAATCGGGGTTTCCTTTGTAAAACCTTCACTATAGTTTTCTAAAATAATTTCATTCTTGTACGCAATGAGTACCGTTCGGGTTTTCTGAGTTTCGTAATTGGCAAAAGCGTTGCTTACTGCTTGGTTAACTTGGTCATAATCAATATTCCCAAAAACGGTGTCTTTTATCCCTGCGTTTCCGAAGGGGAAAGGTCTTTTATTAAGTAATGTACTTCGTTTTGGTAGCAATACTTTTTGTGATTTATCGTAGTCGTCAGTAATCAATACACAACCCAAACCTGCCCGGTAAATACTTTCCCGAGGCATAAGTCCATAAACGGAACTAATTATAGAAGTGCTATTGGCCTCTTCCAAACTAGCCAGTTTTACCAAAGGCATATCATTATCCTTTTCTTGAATATCGGTCAATGCTCTGTTGGCAATAAAATGGTTGGAAGCCATGTTTTTAGAGGAATAACCAGAGATGAGATTTAGTTTGGGATAGTTCCTCCAAACTATAAAACCTATGAGTGCTACTATAATCGGGATAAGGAACTTTGTTTTTTTCAATGTATTTTAACTTATCATTTTTGTAAATTTAACAAAAAATGGAATCATGTCGAACATCGGATTGATTATTGAGGAACGCAGTAGGGATATAGGTGATTTTTTAGTAGGTAGGTTAATTCCGTTTCGTAAGAAACGCATGATAGGTCCGTTTATATTTATCGATCACATGGGGCCTACCTTATTAGGTCCAAAAACCTACATGAATGTGGACCAACATCCACACATAGGTCTTTCTACTCTTACCTATATGTTGGAAGGAGAATTGATGCACGAGGATAGTATTGGAACAAAACAGGTGATACAACCGGGATCTGTAAACTTGATGGTTGCGGGTAAAGGTGTTTCCCATACGGAACGCACTCCGAAATATCTTAGGAATGGAGCAAGATTTACAGCGCATGGCTATCAAATTTGGATAGCGTTACCAAAACATCTAGAAGACATGGATCCTGAATTTCATCATATTGAAGCAAAATATTTACCCACTTGGCAAGATGGCGCTGCGAGTTTTACCTTGGTTGCTGGGGAAGGATTTGGTAGAAAATCTCCAGTTCCTGTGCATTCGCCCTTGTTTATGGTTGAATTAAAAACGAAAGAGCGTTATGCCCTAAATACTTTAGATAATCTAAAAGGAGAAATTGGTATTTGTATTGTTGAAGGGAGCATAGAAGCATGTGGTGAGGTCGTAAAAAAGGGAAATATTATGGTTAGTAAAGTCACCGATACGTGCAACACTGTTGTGGAAGCCAATACACATATATTACTTTTTGGGGGCGAACCGTTTCTAGAAGAGCGGTATATCTACTGGAATTTTGTCTCCCATAACAAAGAAAAGATAGAAAAAGCCAAGGCTGAGTGGAAAGCGAAAACTTTTCCGATGATGCCAGACGATTCTAGTTACGTAGCCTTGCCCGGACTATAGCTTTTCCCAAGTTCTATTTGGCCCTAATTTAAAACTGCCCAAATGCTTAAAATTACATTCATTAGGTAAAATCAAGGATAGGAAAGTACTCTCGTCTTTGGATCGATACAAATGATAGGTCTTGCCCACTATGGGTTCAAAACCAAACTTGGCACTGTAGACTAAATTGTTCAGTTCAAAATCGTTCATTAAGCGTTTATACTCTTCCTGTATCGCTTCATATTGCGCTTGAAATTGGTTATTTGCACTTACAATATTGGTATTTTTCCAAGAAGTAACGTCTGGTGGTGTGATTTTTGGTGCGGCAACACTACTAGAATAGGGCAGTAGTTTTCCGTTATAGGACTGGGTCTTCTCGTCAAAAACAATGTAATCTGGTTTTTTCTTTTTTTCCATAGCCTTACAAAACTAGTCAAAACACATGAATTTTTGAATAGAAAATGATAATAGGGGAGTACGAAATGTTAAAGCAACATGTTTTAAATAGTTCTGAAAAAAATGTATCTTTTCATCATTTGAAATATATAAATCAAAAAATTTAAAGGTCGATAAATAACCTAAACGTATAGTATGCGCAACCCGTTTTTAATCACATTAGCGATTTGCTTGTGTTTTTCCTGCAAGCAATACGTTGAACAAGAAGACCCGTATCATTGGATACCCTTAACCGTAACGGCTACTGCTTATAACTCTACCCCAGAACAAACATCTTATGAGCATCCTAAAATTACCGCATGGGGAGATTCAATTAAGCCAGGAGTTAAGTGGATTGCAGTTTCCAGAGATCTTTTAAAAAAAGGATTGAGTTACAATACCTTGGTCAAAATTGATACTTTTAATGGTGTTTACATCGTAAAGGATAAAATGCATCCAAGATGGCAGAACCGTATAGACATTTATATGGACGAAAATGTAAAAAAGGCTAAAGATTGGGGCAGAAGAAAAATAGGAATAACCTACGGAGTAAGAAAGGACACTTTAAATACAGTTGAAAAATGAGAATACTAGCACTGTTTGCGATTAGTGCTTTGTTGCTGTCGTCTTGTAAATCAACCATACGTATTATAGATAAACCTATAGTATTTGATCAGGAGCGCTCACTTTTAACACTTGAGTATCTTAAACAGCGCTATGGTATTGAAGCCGATAGTCCGAAAATAACACCAAAAATGATTGTCTTGCATTGGACTGTTATTCCAACGCTTCAAAAATCGTTCGAGGCTTTTGAGAATGCTACACTGCCTAATTGGCGGCCTGATATTAAAACTGTCAGTGGTTTAAATGTGTCTTCTCAATTTATGGTAGATCGTGATGGTACTGTTTATAGACTTTTGCCAGAAACCACTATGGCAAGGCATGTCATTGGTTTAAATCATTGTGCTATTGGCGTTGAGAATGTGGGGGGAGACATTGGGCAGCCCTTAACTAAAGCCCAGTTAAAATCGAATATTTGGTTGGTGCGTTATTTGTCAAACAAATATGATATTGATTATTTGATAGGTCATTATGAATATACGCTGTTTGAAAACCATCCGCTTTGGTTAGAGAAAGATAGTGGCTACCGTACCATAAAATCGGACCCAGGAGCCGATTTTATGGAAAAGATAAGAAAAGCAGTCGATAATCTAAATTTTAAACCATTACCAAAATCATAGCATCATCTTAAACACAGCTTTCGATAGGATTATATTATTTTTATAGGACGCTATAAATTAACTACCATAATGAAATATTTAGTACTCTTTATTACTTTTTTTGTTGCTTTTTTTGGAACAAGTCAGACACAGGATATAACCACCGAGCTATACGATACGTATGAGGCTTATAAGGAGGAATCTTTAAATAAAAGGAGAATAAAGCATGCTGAAATTGCCCCTTTGATTACCAAGGCTGACATAAATTCAAAATTTAAGGTCACTAAAGTGGGGAGTTCTATAGCCGGAAAAAGCTTGTCTTTGATTAGTCTGGGCACAGGAGAAACAAGTGTTTTTCTTTGGTCACAAATGCACGGTAACGAGCCTACGGCAACACAGACTATTTTTGACATACTAAACTTCTTTGATAGTGCTGATTTTAAGGAAGAGAAGGAAGCTATATTGGAAAATCTGACCATTCATTTTCTTCCTATGCTAAATCCGGATGGGGCGGAATTGTTTCAAAGAAGAAATTTGTTGGGTATTGATATAAATCGGGATGCCTTGCGTTTGCAATCACCAGAAAGTCGAACATTGAAAAGGGTACGTGATAGCCTAGAGGCCGATTTCGGTTTTAATCTTCACGATCAAAGCACCTACTACAATGCAGAACGAACAGATAAACCTGCTACGATATCCTATTTAGCTCCAGCCTATAATTATGAGAAAGACATTAACGAGGTTCGCGCTAACGCCATGAAGATTATTGTATTTATGAACACTATACTGCAGCAGTATGTACCAGGACAAGTAGGTAGGTATAATGATGATTTTGAACCTAGAGCCTTTGGGGATAACATTCAGAAATGGGGGACAAGTACTATTTTAATTGAATCTGGTGGATATCCAAATGATACAGAGAAACAAGAAATCAGAAAACTTAATTATGTATCCATTCTCTCCGCTATCTACACCATAGCCAAACAAAATTATACTGACATCCCTATTTCTGAATATGAAAAAATACCCGAGAACGATAGAAATTTGTTTGATTTAAAGCTTGTAGGGGCAACCTACGAACTCCTTGGAAACACCTATACAATCGACTTGGGTATTAATCAAATGGAAGTGGATTATGAAGGCCATAATAGCTTTTGGTATAGCAGTCGCGTTTTGGACCAAGGTGACCTATCCACCTACTATGGGTATGAAACCTTAGATGCTAGAGCTCATACTATTAAACAGGCTAAAGTATATCCGCAGGTATTGGAAGGGATATCAGCAGCGAAAGACTTAAATCCTATGGAATTATTAAAGAATGGTTATGGCTACCTTAGAATGGCTAATATTCCTATTACAGCTTTGAATTCGCCAGTTCCATTTCATATGATTGGTAAAGCCTATAAAGTTCCAGAATTAAGACTACAACCTGGTGTAAATCCAACCTTCTTCCTTGAAAAAAATGGGGTTTTGGTATATGCGGTTATTAACGGTTTTCTAATTGATTTAAAACAAAAAATACCTAGCATACCAAATGCGATGATTTATAGATAGTGCTTTTAATCAATAGAATTCCCCGAGGCTCTGCCTCGGGTGTTGCGTAATGATAATTACATTTGTGAGTATGAGCGAACATATTCACAAGAGTCACAACAAAAGCTTGCTTTTGTATCATTTTGTTT
>JBLHNI010000197.1:0-6171 GCA_047650615.1 Maribacter sp. | reverse complement strand
CCAAGGCCGTCTCCAAGATCGTCCTTGACTTTTTTTAAATACATCATCCTATGGTTTTTATGAACCCATCAAGATACCGTATTTTTACAAGTGACTAAAAGCTTCCGAGGCACGAGGATTAGTTCAACAGCGGCTAAAATAAAAAGGTAAATTTCATGAGGCTTATCTTGTCGCGCCTACACTCTTATTTTGTCTTTCAGCTTTTTCTGTTCAAACTCTGTCAGTTGCTTAAAACTCAGTTTTGTCTCTCTTACATATCCTTCTTAAGTCTTTCTAATGTTGCTAAAGCTTGGTCGTTTTCTTAATAATACTCTGTTGGCTTTTATAACTTTTATCGGTTGTCCGTAATATCCCATAATCTTATTGTTTATACTATCAGCCTGGAATTGGTTCTATTGTTATAGGAATAATGTTGAGATAAGTTTAAAATCTTCCTATTTTAGGGTTTCAATACAAAAATAATGAATAAACATATAGGGGTATTGCTAGCTTTTGTAGTACTGCTATTAATGTACTTAACTAGTTGCGAAATGAAAAACACCCAAGAAACGTATACCTTGTTCGTAGGCACCTATACAGATGGCGATAGCGAAGGTATTTACCGTTACACCTTTAATACCGAGACGGGTCAACTTTACAATAAAACAGTGGCTGCCGTTACCGGCAATCCTTCTTTTCTTAAAATATCTCCGGATAAGGAATATCTATACGCAGTAAATGAAACGAATACTTATGATGGAGAAAACGGCTCGGTAACGACATTCAAGATCGATGACGGACAATTGACTGCCCTTAATACGGTTTCTAGTTTTGGTGCACATCCTTGCCACATTGGTATTTCGGATGACGGTACTATGGTGGCCGTTTCTAATTATTCGGGTGGGAATGTGGCTGTTTTTAAGACCGATGTAACTGGTAAGTTAGTAACTCCACAAGTAGTAGACCTCACCCTATTGGACAGCACAAAGACTTCCCATGCCCATTCTGCCCTGTTTTCTCAGGGGAAACTTTTTGTGGCAGATTTAGGCTTGGATATGTTGAGCATTTATTCATTTTTGGATGGAGGAATTGATTCAGCTAAAGCGGAAGTGCACAAATTCCCTGAAAAAGCTGGCCCAAGGCATTTTGTATTTAATAAGCACAACGCTATTTTATATGTTATTAACGAATTGAATTCTACTATTACTTCATACAAAAGAAGCGAAGCCGGCACATATAGTGTTTTAGAAACAAAGTCTACACTGGCCAATGATTTCAAAGGTGATAGTTATTGTGCCGATATTCGTTTGTCTCAGGATGGCCGGTTTCTTTATGGTTCCAATAGGGGGGAGAATACCATCGTAATTTTTGCAGTAGACCAAGCAACAGGAAAATTATTGATGATTGGCAGAGAAAACGTTCGGGGCGATTGGCCGCGTAATTTCAACATAGATCCTAGCGGTAATTTTTTATTGGTCGCCAATCAGCGTAGTAACAATATCACAGTATACCAAAGAGATAAGGATAACGGAACCTTGACCTTTGCCCATGAACTAGAACTTCCTAGTCCTGTATGTTTGGAGTTTTTGGATTAACGGGATAGGTTATATACCTTAATTCAAACCATCAAAAAAAGATACCGCCCCACGTTCGGTATGTGTAAAATTATCAACGCCATAAAACCCCACATGACCTCCATATTTAGGAATCTCTAGAAATACGTACTTACTGAGCTTGGCTTCTTCAATAGGGTAACAGGCTTCGCCTAAAAAGGAATCATTTTGGGCATTTATAATCAGGGAAGGTATATTTATATTGGGTAAAAACTGACGACAACTACATTGTGTATAATAATCCATGGCATCGGTAAAACCATGAGCCCTACTGGTATAAACATCGTCAAAATCTTTTAAGGTATTTATTTTTTGAATATCGGAATCGGTTATTTTAGATGGAAATTGGCCTTGTTTTGACTTCAACTTACTTAAGAGGTTTTTTTTAAAACGTTTAGCGTAGGCGGTGTTTTTGAAGGTTAATAATTGGTGTAAAGAGTCGTCCAATCGGCACGGCACGGAAACGGCAACGGCACCCTTAAGTTCAGGAGGGATGGCATTCCCTTCGCCTAGGTATTTTAAAAGTAGATTTCCACCAAGGCTGAACCCTTTCAGATAAATTTCAGCGTATTCTCTAGTGTTTAAAACATGCTCCAGCACTGCTTTTAAATCTTCCGTGGCTCCGGAATGGTAGGAACGGTAGGTGGTATTAGGTTCGCCACTGCACCCTCTAAAGTTTATGGCACAAACATCATATCCGTTTTTGTTTAATGCTTTAGCACTACCCTGGATGTACGCGCGCTGTGCATTGCCTTCCAAGCCATGTAATAAAACCGTTACTTTTTTGGAAGGTTGTGCGGAATGGCTCCAATCCAAATCTAAATAATCCCCATCGGGCAATTGGATTCTTTCTCGCGTTTGGACAAGGCCTTTTACTTCTCGGAAAAGTCCGGCATAGATGGTAGCCAAATGACCATTCTTGAAAAAATTTGGTGGATTGTAGCTAGAGTTTACAAGGGGCATTTTGTGCTATTTGATTAACAATTATTAGACAAAAAACGCCTAATTATTTTTGTCTGAGGATACAAGTTTCAATCATTTAAAAGCCAAAACATCGAACTCAGTTTTGAGTTTAAGCTTGACAATTGAGCTTGCACTTAATTTTTAGTATAGGTTTCCAAAAGTTTAGCCTGCTCCTCTATGGCGGCTTTAAATTCAGTTTTTAAACTAGCTATAAGATCCGCTACAGGCAAGCTATTATCTATCAGTGCAGAGCCCTGACCAGCAGACCAGATGGTTTTCCAAGCTTTTGCTTCAGTATCCAATTCCTTTCCAAAATCTATTTTTACATCCTTTTTTAGGTCTTCCTCCGTAATCCCCGCAGCTTTTAAACTGGCTCCTAAAAAGTTAGCATGTACGCCAGATATCGATGCGGTATACACCACATCGCTGGCACCAGCGTCAATAATCATTTTACGATATTCCGCTGTGGCTTTGCTTTCATCGGTATTTATAAAACGGGTACCCATGTAGGCTATGTCAGCGCCCATTTGTAGGGCTGATGCAATATCGCGACCTGTACTTATGCATCCGGACAGAATAATGGTCTTATGAAAGAATTTTTTAATTTCTGCTACCAATGTCATCGGATTTATAGTGCCCGCATGACCGCCAGCACCTGCTGCTACAAGAATAAGTCCGTCTACACCAGCCTCGGCTGCTTTCTCCGCATGTCTTTTTTTAATAATATCATGAAAAACGACACCACCATAACTGTGTATCGCATCCACCACGGTAGAGACTGCGCCCAAGGAGGTGATGATAACGGGTACCTTGTGTTTTACACAAAGTTTTACATCTGCTTCGAGTCTTGGGTTGGTAGCATGTACGATGAGATTGACTCCAAACGGAGCTGCTTTTTTACCGGTTTCTTCCTCAAATTTTTGAAGGGCTGTTTTTATCTGGATTAGCCATTCCTCAAAGCCTTCGCTGGTGCGCTGATTTAAGGCAGGGAAGGTCCCAACAATACCGTTTTTACAGCATGCTATGACTAACTTAGGCCCTGATATTAAAAACATAGGAGCTGCAATGGCAGGTAAAGAAAGTTCTTTAATAAAATTAGGTTTTGTAGACATAGTTTTATGATTTAAATAGTAACAGAAAAATAATGCAACTTATTCCCTTCTCCTTCAAAACTATATTATTTTTGCGAGGTATTATGCATGCATAGCAAAAAATTTGGAGAATGTATTTGAAAGAATTTGAAATTAGATGGAGTGATGTGGATGCGAATCGACATTTAGCCAACTCGGCCTATCTAAATTATATGGCCCATATAATTTAGATAGGATTTGACCAAAAAAACCTTATCTGAACATAACATAGGTCCAGTGGTATTTTATGAGCACATCTATTATTTTAAGGAGGTGTTTCTTGGCCGTCCGGTACGGGTTTCTATTGAGATTACGGGTCTGAGTGAGGACGCCCAGTTTTTTGAGTTCCATCATAATTTTTATAATCATAAGGGAGAGAATTTTGCCCACTGTGAAATGATGGGCTCTTGGATAGACCTAAAGACCCGAAAATTGACAGGATTAGAGGAGGGTTTTTTGAAGCGATTTGAGGAAGTAGAAAAGGCGGATGGTTATAGAGTACTAACCAAAGAAGACACGCGTAAGTTTGCCAAAATCCCTAAGCATTTGTAAGGGTAATATTATACGCTATATATTTTCTATCTTTAGAGAATGAAGGTCGCCCCCATTATGTCAGTGCAATCTACTTATCTAGCTATAAAGAATATGATTGCCTCCAAAGAACTTATTGGTGGTGAAAGAATTGTTTACGATAGCTTATTTGAAAAACTTCAAGTAGATCAAAAAACGCTAAAGAAAGCTTTAAAAAAATTACAGGCCAATGGTTTAATATTAGCGGTATCCGATGAAGGTTTGGTTGTTAGAAATTTTTCATATACCGATGTATTGGAGATTTTTGACTGTAGAATAGCTTTAGAAACCATGGCAGTAAAACAGTTTGCATTACATGGCTCCCAAGCCAGAATCGACGATTTACGTAACTTGTTAGTTCCTTTTGAAAAGGGTCCTTTAAGCGCTAAGGTGTTTCAAAAAATAAATTTTCACTTCCACGATATCATTCTGGCCAATAGCGGTAATAGATATGTCTATGAACTGTTTGAAAAGGGAAATCTTTGGTTGTGTATGGATGTTATTGGACTTAAGCGGCCGCTAAAGGAAATTTTGCAAGAGCATTTGGATATGGTATCTGCAATTCATAATAGAGATGCGGCAAGAGCTGCGCTGTTGATGCGATACCATTTAGAAAATTCCAAACAGGCATTTCTATCCTAAGATACCCTTTCCTTAGCTTTAGGCTTTTTACTCGCTAAATAAACACCCAATAATACCAAGCAAGCAGCAATAATTTTAACAGTCGTTAAGCGGTCCTGCCCTGTACTGATAGCATAGCTGATCCCTATCAATGGTTGCACGTAAACAAAAGCACTTAATGTGGAGGCTTTTAATTGAGTTAGCGCAAAGATGTTAAAAAGGTAGGTGCAGAACGTGGTGCCAATAATCACGAAGGCAATGCGCCATAAGGCTTCTAAAGGAAGTTCGGCCCAAACTATCTCACTGAATTCTTGATAGCCAAAAGGAAGGCAAATAAGAATGCCCAAGGTAAAGAGCCACTTCATGAAAGTAAACGGATGGTATTTGACAATTAATGTTTTCGCTACGATTAAATAAGAACCATAAAAGACTGAATTGCACAAAATCAGAAAATTACCCAAGGGTATATTCGGTGCGTCTTGCCGTATTTCCGTACCAAAAAGAATAAGTCCTAAAGCACCTATAAGCCCTATTCCAATCCCTAGAACCTTCCGTCCTACAATTTTTTCCTTTATTACAATTGCGGATAAAATAACTACGATGATGGGAGTGGTTGTAATGAGTACGGCACTGTTTATGGGAGTGGACAACGACAATCCTTTAAAGAAAACCAGCATATTAAAACCCATGCCCAAAAAGGCACATAGCACTATGCGTAAGTAATCCTTTCTGTCTATTTTTTCTTTTGGACCCCAGAAAGAAATCAACCAAAATAAGATAGCGGCACCTAAAACCCTAAGAATAATGAAGCCTAAAGGTTGCACATAGGTAGGCATGACCTCCTTTGCAATGGTATGGTTTACGCCATAAATGGTAGTGGCACCTATGGCTGCAAAAATAGCTAGGGTTCTTTTGTTCACGAATGAATAGCTTCTTTGGCCGTGGCAGTTGTTTTTTTACTATTACCTATAAAAATGGATTCTTCAAAGAGAATAACCGGTCGTTTTAAAAAGGTATACTGCTCTAGGATAAGATTTTTATAATCTTCCTCTTCCAAGGTTTGCTCATGAAGTCCACGTTGCCTGAAAAGCATCGCTCTTTTACTGAAAAGGGATAGATAACTGTTTGTTAACCCGCGCATTTCTTCCAATTGTTCTGGAGTGATGGGTTCTGTTTTAATATCCTGTAGCGTAAATCCTTGCAAAGGCTGTAATTCTTTTAGAATACGTTGGCAGGTAGAGCAGGTACTAAGGTGGTATATTTTTTTCATTTTAATCTTTAAAATATCTACCTTA
>JBLHNI010000196.1:0-6180 GCA_047650615.1 Maribacter sp. | reverse complement strand
CAGTACGCGTGGTTGATGGGAATGAAGAAGAAGTTGCTATCGATAAAATTGAAAAAGGAGACATTCTAAGAGTTAAGCCAGGCGATAAAATCCCTGTGGACGGTATTATTAGAGAAGGAAAAACGACAGTAGATGAATCAATGATTTCTGGAGAACCTATCCCTGTTGACAAAATTGAAGACGACAAAGTCAGTAGTGGTACAATAAACGGTAATCAATCTTTCTTGATGAAAGCCGAAAAAGTTGGTAGTGATACGTTACTTTCTCAAATCATACATATGGTAAACGATGCGAGCCGCAGTCGTGCACCTATTCAAAAACTGGCAGATACCGTTTCAGGATATTTTGTACCTGTGGTAGTTATCATTTCATTAATCACTTTTGGAGTCTGGGCAATTTGGGGTCCAGAACCAGCATATGTGTATGCTTTTGTTAATGCTATAGCCGTATTAATTATAGCGTGTCCTTGTGCTTTAGGCTTAGCGACACCAATGTCCGTAATGGTTGGTGTTGGTAAAGGAGCTCAGAATGGTGTATTGATTAAAAATGCCGAAGCGTTGGAAAAAATGGACAAGGTAACTACCTTGATAGTGGATAAGACAGGAACTATTACTGAAGGAAAACCAACGGTTGAAAAAATAGGGGTATTAGGTTCAAACTTTTCTGAAACTGAAATTCTACATTTCATTGCATCCCTAAACAGTTCTAGCGAACATCCGCTGGCCGAAGCAACTGTGAAATACGGGAAAGAACAAAAAATCGAACTATCAGAAACCGAAAACTTTAGTGCGGTTACTGGAAAGGGTGTAGAAGGAACAGTTGATGGTAAAAAACTAGATTTAGGAAATCCCAAAATGATGGAATATGCAAAAGCCACCATTTCTTCAGAAATGAAAGCCGAGGCACAATCATTTCAAAAACAAGGCAAAACAGTTTCTTATTTGGCTGTAGATAGCGAAGTGTCAGGCTATGTGGTTATTGGGGATAAAATTAAACAGACAAGTGCTAAAGCCATTAGAGAATTACAAGATAAAGGCATCGCTGTCATAATGCTTACTGGCGATAATTACGATACTGCCCAAGCTGTAGCGAGTGAACTCAACCTGGCTAATTTTAAAGCGGGAATGTTGCCAGAAGACAAACTCAAAGAAGTAACAAAATTACAGAAACAAGGAAAAGTGGTCGCAATGGCTGGCGATGGTATCAACGATGCACCTGCATTAGCTAAAAGCGATGTAGGTATCGCAATGGGAACAGGAACCGATGTTGCTATTGAGAGCGCTATGATTACCCTTGTAAAAGGAGATTTACACGGTATTGTGAAAGCAAAGAATCTAAGCCACGCTGTAATGAGAAATATCAAGCAAAATCTATTTTTTGCATTGATATATAACACACTAGGAGTCCCTATTGCGGCAGGTGTTTTATTTCCGTTTTTTGGAATATTATTATCGCCTATGATTGCGGCACTTGCAATGAGTTTTAGTTCGGTATCGGTTATAGTAAATGCCCTGAGATTAAAAACAAAATCAATTAACTAATCCATGATGGTAATGAAAAAAAATATTTTATATATCGGTATTGCAGTAATTATAGGACTAGTTGGCGGCTATCTATTATTTGGAAATAACGCTAACACGTCCAATCAAGAACTATCGGACAGTCATAAGCATTCCGAAGAACCTAAGAATCAGTTATGGACATGTTCAATGCATCCTCAAATAATGCAAGTAGAACCTGGCGATTGCCCAATTTGTGGTATGGAATTAATTCCGGCGGAGTCAGGTGGGGAAGGTCTAGCAATGAATGAACTTAAAATGACAGAAAATGCAATGGCACTAGCAAATATTCAAACTACTATTGTTGGAAATGCTAAAGTATCTGATAAAGATGTAATGATTTCACTCTCTGGAAAAATTGCTGTAAACGAAGAAAACAAGGCTGTTCAAGCAAGTTATTTTGATGGGCGTATCGAACGGTTGAATGTAAACTATGAAGGGCAGAAAGTGTATAGGGGTCAATTACTAGCTACCATTTATGCACCTAATTTAGTTGCAGCTCAACAGGAGTTAATAACAGCCGCTTCTTTAAAGGAATCTCAACGTGCTTTATATAAAGCAGTACGTAATAAATTAAAAAATTGGAAGCTCTCAGATAAACAAATCGACGCTATCGAAGCATCAGGTAATGTGAGGGACAACCTTCCGATTTATGCAACAGTTTCCGGAACCGTTTCAGAAGTGATGGCAAAAGAAGGCGACTATGTAAAACAAGGTCAGCCTATACTGAGAGTCACGAATCTAAATTCGGTTTGGGCAGAATTTGATGCCTATGAAAATCAGATTTCAAATTTAAATGAAGGACAAAAAATCAAGATAGTTACCAATACCTACCCCAACAAAGAGTTTGATGCTACGGTTTCATTCATTGACCCCATATTGAATAATTCAACCCGAACTGTTACCGTAAGAGCAATACTTAAAAATACGGAAGAATTATTTAAGCCAGGGATGTTTGTAAACGGGAAACTTAAAGGATTAACTGAAACGAATAGTGAATTATTTTCTGTTCCTGTAACTGCTGTACTATGGACGGGAGAACGCTCTTTGATATATTTAAAAACCAACCCAAATGAACCCATTTTTGCAATGCGAGAAGTAACTATTGGAAACCGAAATGGAGAAAATTTCACTATAATTTCTGGCTTAGAAAATGGAGATGAAATTGTAACTAATGGAACCTTCACCGTGGACGCGGCAGCTCAGTTACAGGGTAAGAAGTCCATGATGAACAAATCTGGTGGTAAAACAATGACGGGACATGAGGAGCACACAAGTATGCAGATGAATAGGGAAGAAAAATTGGAAGGAGTAACTACGGTATTGCCAAAGTCTGTTCAAAAAATTTTCCTTCTAGGATTAAACTCTTATTCACAATTGAAGGATGCTTTTGTCGAATCTGATATTGAAAAGGTAAAAATTGCTACAGGTATTTTATTAAAGGACTTGGAAAAAATTAAAATTTCTAGTTTGACAGAAACTCAAAAAGAACATTTTGGCAGTATTGATGAAGCACTTAATGCTATTCTTGAAGACGCTAATTTAGAAAATCAACGTGTTAATTTTGTAGTTTTGAATGAAAGTATTATTCCACTCGCTATGAATATGAGTACTTTGAATCCACCATTTTATGTTCAGAAATGTCCAATGGCGAACCAGAACAAAGGCGCTTTGTGGCTTAGTGCAAGTAGAGAAATAAAAAATCCATATTATGGCGACGAGATGTTAACTTGCGGTTCTGTAATAGATACAATTGGTAAATAGATGTTATTATAGTTCATAAAACGAAGTAGATGTTGAAGGGTAGTTTGTTTTTTAGTTGTTTTGTGATTATGGTATTGCCTTTTTTTAGCTTTTCTCAGTCAACTGTGGATGGGGTAGTGTTGGAGCCTAACGGTAACAAGACCATCGCCTTGCCAGGAGCCAATGTGTATTGGATGAATTCCCAAATTGGAACGGTTACCGATGTTAAGGGAGATTTTAGCATTCCGTTTTCTGGGGAATACAATACACTGATTATTAGTTATGTCGGGTTTGAGTCGGACACCCTTAATATTAGGGAACCCAGAAAAATAGGGCATGTTCTAAAACCTTCCAATGCCTTGGATGAAGTTGTGGTGCAACAGCAACGTGATGCGGTAGAAAAAACATTTTTTAGTGCTCAAAATGTGGTAACCATTAATAGTGCTGAATTGCTGAAAGCGGCCTGTTGTAATCTTTCCGAGAGTTTTGAGACCAATCCTGCTATCGATGTAAATTTTTCCGATGCACTAACAGGTACTAAGCAAATTCAAATGCTGGGACTTACGAGTCCTTACCTACTCATTACCCAAGAGAATATTCCTATGGTGCGTGGTGCTTCACAGGCATACGGACTCACATTTACGCCAGGTACTTGGGTAGAGAGTATACAGATTACTAAAGGAGCAGGAAGCGTAGTGAACGGTTATGAGAGTATTTCCGGACAAATCAATACAGAACTCGTAAAGCCCATGACAGATCAACGCTTGTTCGTAAACGGGTACGCCAACCAGAACGGGCGTTTGGAGCTGAATACTCATTTGAACCACAAGCTTTCGGATACGTGGAGTACAGGGCTATACATCCATGGAAATCAAAGAACACAGAAAGAGGACGGTAACGATGATGGCTTTTTGGATGCGCCTCTGGCCAATCAAATAAATATTATGAACCGTTGGCAGTACCAGAATCCGGAAACGGGATGGGTAAGCTTTATTAATCTCCGCTATTTAAATGATGAAAAACAAGTAGGGGAAGTCGATTTTAATGCCGATAACTGGGTTCGGTTGCGCTCAGCTCCCAATGCTGATACCCCCGAGGGTCTCGCTCTTAGCGAAGCCGAAGGCTGGGGAAGTGAAATAGACACGCGACGTTTTGATACCTCGGTAAAATTGGGTTATGTATTTCCAGAGTTGCCATTTCAAAGTATAGGGTTTCAGGCTTCCTATAGTAATCATCAGCAGGAATCCTACTTTGGTTTTAATCGATATGATATAAACCACAACAGCGTGTATTCCAATATGCTGTTCAACTCCATCATCGGAGATACAAGGAATAAGTTTACCACCGGATTGACCTTTGCTTATGATAGCTACGATGAACTCGTGAACACTACGGACTTCGGCAGGGAGGATGTTTCCGGGGGTGCATTTTTTGAGTACGCCTACGAAAACTTGGAGAAAGTGAGCCTAACCGCAGGTCTTCGTGTAGATACCCACAACCGTTTGGGTACTTTTGTGACCCCAAGATTGCACGTGCGCTATACCCCTTGGAAATTGGGGAGCTTAAGAGGTTCTTTTGGTAGGGGTAGGCGCGCGGCGAATATTTTTGCTGAGAACCAACAGTTATTCGGGTCTTCTAGACAGCTTCAATTAATGGATGAGGGCGGAAGTATCTATGGTCTCGATGCTGAAGATGCATGGAATTATGGCGTAAGTTTTTTACAGGGTTTTGTATTCCTCAACCGAAAAGGAAACGTTTCGTTGGACTATTACCGAACCGATTTTAGAAATCAGATTGTGGTAGATTGGGAAAACCCTAGGGCCATATCCTTTTATAATCTGGACGGGGAAAGCTATGCCAATAGTTTTCAGGTGGAAGTAAATCATGAAATTCTTGAAAATTTAGATGTGCGAATGGCCTATAAATATTATGACGTAGCAACCGATTACAGGAGTGGGAGGCTGCAAAAACCTTTACAGGCCCAAAACCGATTTTTTGTAAATTTAGGTTATGAAACAAAGCCCAAGGAAAATGGGGCGCTCTGGAAGTTCGACTATACGGTGCACACCCAAGGGGAGCAGCGTTTACCCAATACCGAAGCCAATCCGACACCGTTTAGATTGGGCGAATTTGCAGACGGCTATAGTGTGATGAACGCCCAAGTAACCAAGGTTTTTTCAACTAAATTTGAGGTATACCTAGGTGGGGAAAATTTGTCTAATTTTAGACAACCCAATCCTATTTTAGGCTTGGACGACCCTTTTGGCGAGAATTTTGATACGAGTATTGTGTATGCACCTATAATGGGTAGAATGTTCTACTTGGGCTTTCGATTTAAAGTGCAGTAAAAATCCTCTAGCCCTTAAAAGGGGAATTGCAATCGCTGAATTTGAAGTAGGGTAAATGCCGAGTTTTGTATTAAAGAACTAGTGAGTAAAAAGTAAGGGATTACTGACTGCTCAGGAACGAAAATTAAAATAATAGAATTATGAAAAAAGTAGTATTGACATTAGTAATGGCCTTATTGACCGGCATAATCTTTGCTCAGGAAAAGAACAAAAAAATGACCATGGAGGTCGATGGAAAATGTGATATGTGTAAAACACGCATAGAAAAAGCAGTATTGGGCGTAAAAGGGGTTAAATATGCCTTTTGGGATATTCCCTCGCACCAACTTTCCTTGATTATAGATGAACGTAAAACAGACCCAATGAAGGTTAAAACTGCCTTAGTTGCTGTTGGACATGACACTAAAGAACTCAAAGCAACAGAAGAAGCATATGACAGTGTGCATCCTTGCTGTAAGTATCGGGAGGATAATACGGATGATAGTGGCAAACATTAATTACTGAATAACACTATTTTACATCAGAGTTGG
>JBLHNI010000195.1:0-6197 GCA_047650615.1 Maribacter sp. | reverse complement strand
TGTTCATTTTTAGTAGTGTCCGACGCTATTTTTTCTTCTATTTCCGCATTGAACAAATAATCTGTTTTAAATTCTATCGTTACTACGACTGGCTTCTCCTCTTGGCAAGAGACTAAAATAAAAAAACCGAAAAACATATAAAACCATTTCATTTAACTACTCTTTCCGTTCATTATTCAAACAAATATAACTAATAAATTAGTTTAAACTAATTTATTAGTTATATTTGTTTGAGCAGCTACGGATGACTGCTAAGAACCTTTACCTGCCGCTGCTGTAACAAAATTGGATTATAGTAGTCCAATAGAAAAAGACCTTACATGGATATTGCCTTATTGATTATTGGTTTCCTTTTTATGCTTGTTGGTGTTTTGGGTAGTTTTTTACCCGTTTTACCAGGGCCGCCTATTAGTTGGATAGGTCTTTTTCTACTGTATTTTACTAAAGCTGTTCCGGATAATTGGTGGGTACTCGGCATCACCTTGGTCGTAGCCTTAATTATTCTTGCTTTAGACTATATTATTCCAGCAATTGGCACGAAGAAATTTGGTGGAACGAAAGCAGGGATGATAGGTACCACGATAGGATTATTGATTGCCCTTTTTTTTCCAATTTTAGGACCTTTAGGCATCATTATTTGGCCTTTTCTAGGAGCACTCATAGGAGAATTACTGAACAAGGCCGATAAAAAAACCGCAACAAAGGCCGCTTTTGGATCCTTTCTAGGTTTTCTGACCGGTACATTTTTAAAGTTTATGGTCGCTATTGTATATCTAGGTCTTTTTATTACCAAGGCTTGGGAGCACAAGGCGGCGCTTTTTCCCTATTTTGACTAATCCAGCCAAACCGTCTTATCCCCTATTGGTTTTCTGACCTGCTCGGTAAGTTCACCCTCATAGTATCCCATGTAAAAAAAGCCTAAACATTTTTCACCTTGGCTCATAGGAAGAAATTCATCCATATAGGTTATAAGTGAAGGAGAACTCCAATAACATCCTATTCCCATTTCGGTACAACATAGCCACATATTCTGAACGGCCATAGCCGTGGCTGCAATTTCTTCCCATTCAGGAACCGATTTCATAGGGTCTCGTTGCATACAAATAGCTATAATAGCACCCGCTTTCTTAGGGTTTTCAATGAGCTTTTTAGCTTTAAATTGCTTTGGTTTTGGAGTGACATCTATATAGGTGTTCGATAAAAACGCACCAAGTTGCGCTTGTGTATCCCCTTGTATCACTTTAAACCGCCAAGGCTCTGTCTTTCTATGGTTGGGTGCCCAATTGGCAGCCTCCAAGATTTTTTCGATATCAGATTTAGCTATCGCTTTGTCTATATACTGCGCCGGAAAAATAGAACGCCTGTTCTTTATTAAATCAAAAATCATTTTTTAGTATTTTCTTTTGCTTGAAGATCTTGCTAAAAGTAAATCCATGCAATTTTTTAACACAGGATTAGCGTTTTCTTTCCTCCAGATGACCGAGAGACTAGCACGTTGCCTCACATCTTTCAACTCAATAAACTTTACCCTCATTTGAAAGCCTGCCTGCAATGCTGTGGGAACAATAGCAATACCTAACTTGTTCTCTACCAACTTAAAAATAGTATGTGCATGAACCGATTTATGGGACACTTTTGGTTTAAAACCAGCATCTGCGCAAATACCCATAATGGTATCATAGTAATAGGGACTATACTCCTGGCTAAATAATATAAAATCATCGGCTGCAAAGCGCTCCATTCCATTATACTCCCTTGTTAACATTGGGTAGCTTTCCGGTAAGACTAAGGAAAAGGTGTCTTCAAACACTGTTTGCATATGTAAATCCGAAGGAACCCTGTCTAACCGCACAAAACCAATATCCAATTCATTATTTAATACAGCAGCTACTTGCTCTAAATTAGAACGCTCCTCCAAAGATGTTTTTATTTTTGGGTACTTTTCTTTGACTGAAACCAGCAATTCTGGAATTACATTTTGCATAGCCGAGCCTAAAAATCCGATACGCAACTCCCCCGTATCACCATCTCCAATAAGTGCTAACTCTCTCTTTGTCTCTTGTAAGAGTTTAAAAATTTCGGTTCCCCTTTGCTTTAAATAATGTCCTGCAGGTGTAAGCTCTACTTTTTTATTGTTTCGTAAAAACAGCTTTGCTTGCAACAATTCTTCCATCTGTTTTATTTGCCTACTTAATCCTGGTTGGGATATAAAAAGCTTTTCGGCCGCTTTTCTAAAGTGCAACTCTTCAGCTACAGCTAAAAAGTAAGTAAGATGTCTCAGTTCTATTTGAATACTCATAGTTATCGATAATGAATCATAATGGTATTGGTACTTATCAAACATAAGTATTAAATTTAAAAAAATAAAATAATTTCAGATGGAAGCCGTGTCAAAATCATTTAAATTAGGAGAAGAGTGGCTTACCGCAAGTACTGCCCTGTATATTTCAAAGGGTCGTATTACAGTTGAACTGTCGAAAGCAACTCGCGAAAAAGTAATCACCAGTTGGGAAATTGTGCAAGGTATTGTAGACAAGGGACATCCCGTTTACGGAATTAACACAGGATTTGGTCCGCTTTGCACCACCAAAATATCGCAATCAGAAACCAATATTCTACAGACAAACATTCTAAAGAGCCACAGTGTAGGTGTAGGGAAACCAATATCCAAAACTATTGCTAAATTGATGCTCGTCCTAAAGGCACATTCCTTAGCAAAAGGCTATTCCGGAATAGCAGAAACCACCCTAGACCGTATCCTTTGGCATATAGAAAACGAAGCCATTCCTGTAGTACCTTCCCAAGGTTCGGTTGGTGCGTCCGGAGATTTAGCACCGCTATCACATTTATTTTTACCCTTAATCGGATTAGGAAAAGTAGTCTTCAAAAACGAAACGATGACCACGGCCAAACTTTTTGAACGCACAGGGCTTTCTCCGCTCTCCCTAGGTCCAAAAGAGGGTTTAGCGCTCATAAACGGAACGCAGTTTATTGCGGCCCACGCTGTAAAAGTGGTAGAAAAATTACACTCGGTATTATCCCAAGCAGATATTATTGGTGCCATGATGATTGAAGGCCTACAAGGCTCCATCAAACCATTTTACAACGAACTTCATGCATTACGACCATTTAAGGGAAACATTCATGTAGCCAAAAGGGTAAAACGTTTACTCAAGGGCTCTGAAATCTTGGAAGATCATATTGACTGTGAGCGGGTACAAGACCCCTATTCTCTTCGCTGTATTCCTCAAGTTCATGGAGCCTCCCGTAACGCCTGGCTTCATCTAAAAGAATTATTAGAAGTAGAATTGAACTCCGTTACGGACAATCCTATAATCATCAATGAAGAACTTACCATTAGTGGAGGAAACTTTCATGGACAGCCCTTGGCTATGGCTTTGGACTATGCTTGTTTGGCTGCATCGGAAATAGGTAATATTTCCGATAGGCGCATTTACCTAGCCTTGGAAGGGAATAGTCCTGGAGTCCCTAAATTATTAATGAAGGACACCGGCATCAATTCTGGCTACATGATTCTGCAATACACCACGGCAGCTTTGGCGAGTGAAAACAAAGGACTTTGTTTTCCATCCAGTGCAGATAGCATCCCAACATCGCTTGGCCAAGAAGACCACGTAAGTATGGGCTCCATTAGTGGGCGCAAAGCCTTACAGGTTATTGGCAACGTAGAAAAAATACTGGCTATTGAATTATTGACCGCAGCACAGGCATTTGAATTCAGAAAGCCTATGAAATCAGGTATTTTTCTAGAAGAAATCCATAAAGAAATTAGAAAAAAAGTAGCTTTTGCTGATAAGGATAGAGTTTTTGCTGATGATATTAAAAAAGGAATTAAAATAATTAAGAATAAGACTATTATAAAGCTAATTGAACACATCAGTAAAAAAGAAGGGATATCTTTAAAGAGTAAATTCTCCAAGGAATTTGAGGTGTATTGATAGTTTTGAAAAATAAAATAGGTTAGTCGAGACTTCCACGAAAAATTAAGTAATGAAAAATTTGAAACTTATAGGTCCTTTTAAACAACTCCTACCCATGACAGGACTACCTCTAAAGGGTGCGCTTTCGGATGAACAGTTACTGGTTTTAGAAGGTGTGGGAATAGTTATTGAAGGGGAACTGATTAAAGAAATTGGAAGTTTTCAAAAACTAAAAACAAAGTTTAGCAATGTCCAAATTCACGAATTAAAAGGAGTCCATACCTGCTTACCCGGTTTTGTAGATGCCCACACCCATATTTGCTCTGGAGGCACTCGTGCCAATGACTATGCCATGCGTAATGCGGGAAAGAGTTATTTGGAGATTGCAAAGGCCGGTGGAGGAATTTGGGATACAGTTACCCAAACCCGAAAAGCAAGTAAAGCAGAACTCGTAAAAGGAACTATAAAACGTGCCAACAGACACCTAAAAAATGGAGTCACTACCCTAGAAGTAAAAAGTGGCTACGGACTTTCCGTAGCAGAAGAACTAAAAATGCTATATGCCATAGAGGAAGCTAATGAAGTGATTGCCGCTGACCTGATCGCGACCTGTCTTGCTGCGCACATGCTTCCCAAAGATTATGAAGGAAGTGCTGAAGCGTATTTAGAAGAAATAAGCAGCGAACTATTTCCAAAATTAAAAACTGAAAACCTTACGAATCGTATTGATGCTTTTATAGAGGAAAGCGCCTTTTCGGCCCAGCAGATTGCGCCTTATTTTAAAAAGGCAAAAGAAATGGGATTTGATATCACGGTCCATGCAGATCAGTTCTCTACAGGAGGAAGCACCGTTGCCGTCGATTTTAGTGCGGTAAGCGCCGATCATTTAGAAGTAAGCACCGATGAAGAAATAGAATTATTGGCTAAAAGCACTGTAATAGCTATGGCCTTACCGGGAGCATCCATAGGTTTAGGGTGCGCTTTCACGCCTGCTAGAAAACTACTCGATGCTGGCGGGTCATTAGCAATTGCAAGCGACCATAATCCAGGTTCCGCTCCTATGGGCGATCTACTAACTCAGGCTGCCATACTAGGTGCTTTTGAGAAGCTTTCAAACGCCGAAGTTCTGGCGGGAATTACGGTTAGAGCTGCGGCCGCATTAAAATTAGAAGATCGAGGAAAATTGGAAAAAGGCAAGCTGGCCGACTTCAGCCTTTTCCACACTGGTAATTATCAGGAAATACTGTACAATCAAGGCAATCTAAAACCTTGCGTGGTGTTTAAACGAGGCGTTAAGGTGTTTGATAAGCATACAGACCGCTAAAAAGCCCCAAAGGGGAAACTGTTATACTCAAAATAAAAAAACGCAAGACGTTCTCTGCAAAGTTTAAAAAGAAAATAAAATGAATTTCAAAGAACAAATACTACAAGGCATACCATCAACACTGCCGCCAAGAAAAGAACGTTCAAAAGAGGTGAGTCACACTCCAAAACGAAAGGATATCTTATCTCTGGAAGAAAAAAAGCTCGCCATACGCAATGCCTTACGTTATTTTCCCAAAGGGTGGCATGCGGAACTTTCTAAGGAATTTGCTGAGGAACTAAATAATTTTGGCAGAATCTACATGTACCGGTTTATGCCTGAATACGCCATGTATGCGCGCCCAATCAATAACTATCCTTCAAAAACACTACAAGCGGCCGCATTAATACTAATGATTCAGAACAACTTAGACCCTGCCGTAGCGCAACATCCGCAGGAATTGATTACCTATGGCGGTAACGGTGCCGTGTTTCAAAATTGGGGACAATACCTCCTGACGCTGCAGTATTTGGCTACGATGACCGAGGAACAGACACTTCACATTTATTCGGGTCATCCAATGGGGCTTTTCCCATCCTCAAAGGAAGCTCCACGAGTTGTTGTCACCAACGGAATGATGATTCCTAACTATTCTAAACCAGATGATTGGGAAAAATACAACGCCCTCGGCGTTACGCAATACGGACAAATGACGGCCGGCTCCTACATGTATATTGGCCCACAAGGTATTGTTCATGGCACAGCTATTACGGTAATGAACGCGTTTAGAAAAGTATTAAAGAACGATGAAACTCCTGCTGGGAAACTATTTTTGACTGCCGGTCTCGGAGGTATGAGCGGTGCGCAGCCAAAAGCAGGAAATATAGCTGGTTGCATCACTATTTGCGCAGAGGTTAATGCTGTGGCTGCCACGAAAAGGCACGAACAAGGTT
>JBLHNI010000194.1:0-6241 GCA_047650615.1 Maribacter sp. | reverse complement strand
CAAACAAAATGATACAAAAGCAAGCTTTTGTTGTGACTCTTGTGAATATGTTCGCTCATACTCACAAATGTAATTATCATTACGCAACACCCGAGGCAGAGCCTCGGGGAATTCTATTGATTAAAATTCTAACTTTCTGAGATAATTGATTTTTCATTGGTTTTGATTTGATTGATGACTACATAAGACGCAGGTTTAGCTTCTTTGTTTCGGCTTAAATTGACTACCTAAGAAGATAGCGGAGTTGGATGATTCTTGTTTTCGATAAAATAGCTCCTTTATCAAACCATAGTTAACACCCTTTTAAGAAATACACCTTTGCTTTTTCCTATATTTAAACGACTAATTAACGTGCCAAAAATGACCAAAAAACTACTGCCGGCAAATGCGCTTGCAGCGCTCTTTTCTCTGGCTGTCCAAAAGGATCAAATAAGGACCAACAAATGGCCCTTTCCTGTCCAATTATATGCTTTACTTGTACTGCTTATAGATGTTATTTAGGAAAGCACTCAGAATTAAAAAATATATTAATAACTGATAATCAACACTTAGCCTTCTAAGAATCAACTAACACATTACATAAATGAAGTACGTTTTAAACTCCCTAATATTCTTTTTTTGCATTAGTACTGCACTTGCACAGAATTTTGATATGAAATTAATGCAGGACCTAAAACCTAGAAATATTGGACCTGGCGGTATGAGTGGTCGTGTTACGGCAATAGATGCAGTACATTCCAATCCTGACATCATGTATGTAGGGACTGCCTCCGGTGGCCTATGGAAATCTACTTCTGGCGGTATCAAATGGGACCCGATTTTTAACAAGGAACTAACTGCATCTATAGGAGCTGTGGCCATTCAACAATCCAATCCATCCGTAATATGGCTGGGCACGGGAGAAGGAAATCCTAGAAACAGTCTTAATGGTGGATATGGGGTATATCGTTCGTTGGACGGAGGTAAATCTTGGCAATCCATGGGCTTGGAAAAAACACGACATATTCATCGGATAAAAATCGACCCAACAGACCCCAACACGGTTTATGTTGGGGCCATAGGTTCCCCTTGGGGCGATCATGCAGAACGTGGCGTATACAAAACCACGAACGGTGGCGAAACTTGGGAGCAAATTTTATTCGTAAACAATAAGACTGGCGTAGCAGATATGGTCATGGATCCTACGAATCCGAACAAGCTGATTGTCGCCATGTGGGAACATAAAAGAGACCCTTGGTTCTTTAACTCCGGCGGAAAAGGAAGTGGAATGTACATGACCCATGACGGAGGAAAAAACTGGAAACAAATTACGGAAGAGGATGGCCTTCCGGAGGGAAATCTTGGTCGCATAGGAATTGCCATTGCTCCTGGAAAGCCAGATATTGTTTATGCCTTGGTCGAGGCAAAGAAAAACGCCTTGTATAAATCCGAAGATGGTGGTTTTAAATGGAAGATGATTAATAACAAATCTGACATTGGCAACCGACCATTTTATTACTCCGAAATATACGTAGACCCGCAAAATGAAAATAGGGTGTATTCCGTATTTACCTATATAAACGTATCCGAAGATGGCGGCAAGAACTTTAAAGAGCTTATGCCAGCCTACAGAGCTAACAATGGCGTGCATCCAGACCATCACGCATGGTGGATACATCCAGAAAACGGGCAGTTTATGATGGACGGGAACGATGGCGGAATGAATATTACCAGAGACGGTGGAAAATCATGGCGTTTTGTAGGTAATATTCCAGCAGCACAGTTTTACCACATTAATGTAGATAATGAATTTCCATACAATGTGTATGGTGGTATGCAAGATAATGGTTCTTGGAGAGGTCCGGCCTATGTGTGGCGAGATCAGGGAATACGTAATAGCTACTGGCAAGAAATAAGTTTTGGCGATGGTTTTGATGTGGTACCTGATTTGGACGACTCTCAATTTGGCTATACCATGAGCCAACAGGGAAGCGTGTCGCGTTACGACCATATAACAGGAAACAATTATACAGTACGCCCTACCCCACCAGATGCAGATACAAAGCTTCGTTTTAACTGGAACTCCGCCATTGGGCAAGACCCGTTTGATAATAGCACTGCCTATTTTGGGAGTCAGTTTGTGCACAAAACTATAGATAAAGGTCTTACTTGGAGCATTATTTCTCCGGATTTGACCACGAATGACCCTGAAAAGCAAAAGCAAAGCGAAAGTGGTGGATTAAGCATGGACGCCACGGGAGCTGAAAACCATACGACCATTCTGGTTATTGAACCTTCTCCTCTAGAAAAGGATATGCTATGGGTAGGAACGGATGACGGAAAAGTACATTATACACAGAATGGAGGCATCACGTGGATTGAGGTTACCAGAAATATAAAAGGACTGCCCGCCGGAAGCTGGATTCCGCAAATAAAAGCGTCAAATAAAAACAAAGGGGAAGCGCTATTAATTGCCAACGACTACCGTAGGTTCAATTACACGCCATACGCCTACAGAACTAAAAACTACGGAAAAACATGGGAACGCATTATAGATGGGAACGATGTACAAAGCTATACCCTAAGCATTGTAGAAGATATAGAGAACCCCAACTTATTGTTCTTAGGTACAGATGACGGACTCTATATTTCTTTTGATGCCGCTGCAAACTGGCAAAAATGGACAGAAGGTTTTCCTACGGTTTCTACAAAAGACCTTGTTATTCATCCTAGGGAGCATGACTTGGTTATAGGCACCTTTGGACGTGCGGCATGGGTTTTGGACGATATTCGTCCCTTAAGGGCTATTGCTTCTAACAAATCAATGCTACAAGAGGATGCAAAACTTTTTAATCCGCCTACAGCATACCAGGCAGCATATCAGCAACCAACTGGAAGTCGGTTTGGAGGAGATGCGATGTACAACGCGGAAAACAAAAAAAAAGGTGCTATGATTACCTATTTTTTAAAGGAAGGGAAGAAGAAAGGGCCCGACAAGAAAGCTGATGATGCCGAAGAGGAAGAGAAAGACACCGATACTGGAAGTGATACTGAAACACTTTCAGTAAATGAAAAGCTGACCGGAGTACAGAAAAAGGATTCCGTACAGTTTGATATTTATGATGGCGCACGATTAATACGAACTCTAAAATATAAAACGCCTGAAAAAGCAGGCTTCCACAGAATCTATTGGAGAATGGACGAAAAAGGACCGGACCGACCATCGCGTGCCATTGCCAAAAACAAAAAAGAAGCTGGAGGTATGGATGTTAAGCCAGGAAACTACACTATAAAAATGAGTTTTGGCGAAGTGATGGACGAGGCAATAATTACCGTTAAATCTGACCCTAGAATACGAGTAAACACTGCGGTTATCAGCGAGATATATACCACTGGGAAAAGCATAGAAAAGATGAGCCAGACCGCTGCGGATGCCGTTAAGCAATTAGTAGAGAGCAAAATAGTTGCTGAAAAATATAGCAAAGATCTAAAAGAAGTGGACGAAAAAAAGTATACCAACCAGATCAAGGCATCAAAAGCTATTGTAAAACAGGTAAATTCTATCATAGCCCTTTATTTAGGAACCGTAGACAAACGTCAAGGTATTACCCGTAATCCAGAAATTACGGTAATGCAACGAATTAGAACCGCTAGCTATTATACAAATACCCGAAAAACGGATATCACTAAAACTGAACGAGACCTAATACGATATGCCGAGGCTGAACTTAAAAGTGCTTTAGAAAAAACCAATGCATTCTTTAGTGACAAATGGAACGTATATAGGGGAACTATAGAAAAATTAGACATTTCCCCGTTCAAAGAAACCGAAAGCTTTTCGTTTGATTAGAACTTCGCGGCAGTAAGCACAAATTAAATAATTACATTCATTTCTTTTGGATAGAAAATTTGTGGAACATCTCTTACAGTTAAATTTAACCAACAAGATAGATGTTTCACAAAGAATCCAACAATAGAAGGGTTGGTTTTACTAAACAAGTTAAAAGAGGTGGAAAAGCGTAGTTACAATTACTCCTTTTCCGTTCTTTAAACGAACTGATACGAGTTGTTTTTCAAATAGCACCTTAAAATTAAACGGTGAAGCAGTTAGGTTGATACCACTTTGTTTTTTTAGCCTGATTCCCTGCCCTGAAATAATATCTTTATTTGGTATGAAATCCCCTTCGGGAAGATGTTCCGTTAGAATTACATATTTAAAATTCGTTAGCTTTCGCAGCACAGCCTTTACTTCAGCATTAGATAAGTGTTGTAACACTTGCCTTAGTACCGCACAATCTCCTGACGGCATATCATCTACTGCAATATCCAAACATTGGAATTCTAAATTTTCTTGCTTAAACTCCTCTTTGTTATGCGCTATAAGTGCTGGAACGATATCCACGGCAATATAGTACTTGGTATGCGTAACCAATTCTTTCCCTACATTAAAATCTCCACAGCCTAAATCACAAACGATAAGAGGAGCTTTAAAAGAATTCAAAAATGAAGTGAGTACCTCTAAGTACGGATTTACAAAATCTGGACTATGAGAACCCGCACCCGAATAAAACGCCGCCGTAGTAGTGCCCCAAAGTTTTAGAGCATACACCTGTTCCATGGCGGCTTTGGTTGGCCATGGCTTTTTCGATTTCCGAATTTCTTTCTTTTCCATGTTCCTAAACAAACTTCTGTTATCCAAAATATAGCATTACCCTCGCAAGGGTTAAGCTGTTAAATGTACCCATACGCAAGTAAATGCATCTATTTAATACCATAGCTGTAGCTGTGAGAAGGGGGTTGTATTAATTAATTGAAGTTACCTAGTGCTTCTATAGAAAAAACAAACAGGGAAGGTCAAATTAAACAAAAGGCAATCGGGAGTTATCCTTTTTTAACCAAAGCTGCCATCGTATCTTCTTCATAGATTTTTAGCACGATAGCGCGCAATTCTGGAATTACGTTTCTGGCCAACTTGGAGTTACCGTTCAATAACACACAGATTCCTAAATCAGATGCTGGATATACGGCAATCTCGTTTCTGTAGTTATTTACACTACCGCCATGGTGCCAAACGGTTTCAATGTCAGGAGCATCTACTTTCTGGTATTCATGAATACGCCATCCAAAACCGTAGGAAGATTTAACGTGGCCATCCCAATGCTGGTAATATTTATTTTTATTCTTAAACGTTATAAATGGCTCAAAAGCCTGCTTCATGGAAATCGATTCTAATACATCAGGATTATGACCGAGTAAAAACCGCATCCATTTGGCCATATCTACTGAACTTGCATTGATACCTCCTGCCAATACAGCGTTGTAGTATTTATCGGTTAACGGAGTAGTCCTCCACCTTTTACCATTTCTTCTATGAGGCAAGGCCACATTTTTTTCTTTAAGCAAATCTGTATGGTCCATAGAGATGTGTGACATACCCAAAGGCTTAAAAAACCTATCGGTCAATAATGTTTTAACATCGGCACCGGCAGCCTTCCGCATTACTTCTTGCCCTATCGCAAACATAGCGTTCTGGTAGCTGTATTGTTGACCTGGAATACTAATTGGTACTACCTCATCGAACCGATGGGCAATTTTTTCTATGGATATGCCCGCCTCTACCAAATTGGTAAAACTATGATAAGGTGTTCCCGAGGTATGGGAAAGGATATGTTCAAATTTTACACTTTTAGTGTTATTTTCATCCCCAAAGCTAAAATCAGGCAAGTACTTCACTATCTGGTCATCGAAACATAATTTACCTTCGGACTGTAAGCTAGCAGCCAAAACACCTCCAAAACCCTTGGACAAGGACCCTAGTCGAAATACGGTCTCACCATCAACAGCAGCATTTTTATCGACACTCCGTTTTCCAAATCCATGAGAAATCAAAATTGAATCTCCTTGTACGATGCTTACACCTGCGCCAACGATATCTCCAGCTTTAATTGCTTGTTCAAAATAAGAATTCAAAGCATTGAATAATAATTTTTTATGAAAATTATATACGCGTGATTCTTGTACATCTGCCAAAGATTTATTTGGAGACTGAACAGAATTACTAGTGTTATTATTACCTGAATCAACTGAAGAAACGGTTAGTATATAAACTGTAAGTACAAGAGCAGCGCTGCCAATAAATAATTTAATACGATGCACAATTAAAAAGATTTAGGTATCGTTACAACGCAATATTTTATATTAAAGTATCGATGAACTGCATTACTCATAGCGTTGAACAAATTGTTAAGTCTTTAAAAATAAT
>JBLHNI010000193.1:0-6253 GCA_047650615.1 Maribacter sp. | reverse complement strand
ATTTTTTAAGTCTTCTACTTTACCTTTTGTTTTGGCAAGATTGATGTCTTTTCCATCATACAAAGCGATACCTGCACTATCATAACCCCGATACTCTAGGCGTTGCAATCCTTTAATAATAATAGGAAAAGCGTCCCTATGACCAATATATCCTACGATTCCGCACATAATTTTATACTATTTGATAGTTGTTGTGTTATAACTTCTTACGCAAATGTAATTGAATGCCTAAGAATCAAATTGTTATTCAGGATATAGAACGTATTTATCCTATAAAGTGATATAAACTAAGGACTAATCTACCTTAGTATAGGAAATTTCTAACCTTAATCGTTTGTCAAAATCTGGATCTGTAACAGGGATATTACTTCCAAACAGCACTGTCCCTAAAGGAGTTAAAGTAGAGGTCACCGGAATAAACCTTTCTACATTATCTGCAAGCATAGCATTGGCTGAGCCAATCGACAAGATATTCGTGGTCAAGGTTAGGCCAAGAGTTACATTAGTAGAGTCCCGTAATACCAAGTTATTGATATGATCGGTGATTTTAACCGAATATTTTATACCATTCTCCCCAGATTTTTCTATTACCCCATCATAGTTAGGATAACTGTTCAATAATGGAAAAGGATCTCCCTGTGTAGGTCCGGGGTCTGTAAAAGGATTATACAAAGGGACGTTTGATTGCGTATTATATAAATATAGTCTAGGTGGCTCTATTACCCCTCCAACCATGTCCAATTCATCCCTGTCTATATAAAAAACCAAATTCGCTTCATTAATAATCCAATTTTCGGACTTTATTTGGCTAATTGCCTCTCTGCCATTTGCTGTTTCAAATAAGTCGATTTCTGCAAAAATCCCAGCACCGCCTTTTACATATATTCTAGACGTAGTTTCTCCAGTATCCAGGGTTTGTGCAATGGCAGTTGGGTAGTCATCGTTTATCAATGTGTTAACAGCATTTCCATTAACCGAACCTGTTTGAGTGTTTGGGGTAATAAAATTAATCTGGTAGTTCTTTTCCAACACCTCAATAGAATCCTCATTTGTGCTATTAGCGTTATAAGAATCATGGGTGTAGGTAATCTGAATATTAGCAAATCTTAAATCTAACAATAACATTAGCCCTTCTGGAGCATCACTCTCTAGCGATAAATGCACCCCTCTTAAAAATGTACTGAAATTAGATTGACTAAAGAGTTCCGAACTCCCTTCTTTACTTAAAATGTAATCCTGAAAGAAATCCTTGTCCAGCGGTACCCGAATTCCTGGGTTAAGTTTTTCAAATGTTAATGACTCATCTACATCATCTGTCGTTTCATTGTCCTCTTGCGATAATAATATTTCTTTATCGTCAATAAATAATGCTCCTGACTCCTCCGAATCATATAATACATCAGACACAAAATTTGGAGAGAACTCTTGCGTAGAAAAATAAGCCTGTGATTCTTGAAAATTGGTGTTTGGGTCTAGATCTCGTAAAAAGAAGGTGCTGTGCTCCACTTTTAACCTAAAAGGAGCATCGATTGCACCGTAAATACTGTCCAGCACCCTACGTTGCGCAAAATTATTTGCTACAATGGGTTTGTCGTCCGTATCGTTTATACCGTCTTCGTTTGCATCTAAACTCTCCGTATCCCATGGATCCGTGTTTGTGGCGCGCTCCAAGCTATTGGATACTCCATCGCCATCACTATCGTTATCAGGATTTTCTGGCTCAACATCTAAAGCATCCACAACACCATCAAGGTCTCGATCTGTTGCGCCAACTGTTAAATATGGAATGTATAGGTACACGTCCTTAACCGTCTCATTCTCTTCAATAGTAGTGATAGCATCATCTGAATCTGAAGCGTCTTCTGTACTTTGCCTAAAGGAACCAAAAAGAGGATTGGGATTAGAAAGTTGAAGTTGGGTGGTAATACTTCCTTCGGTATTACCAAAAACACCGTGTGTGAATTTCCCTAACTGATATATAGGAAGCCTATTGGTTCTAACCGCCTCTACTTTTTTGTTATATGTAAAAACATCATAAACCACAGTTCCTGAGGTAAACGCTTCGGCACCTACCACACCTGAACCAATAGTTGTTAAATCTTCTTCACAGGAGCTAAAAAGCCCAATAGTCAGCGCTAGACCCAAAACTATGGGAAAAGTGCATTTCTTAAAAAAATTCATTCCGATTATTTTAAAACTTCTGTGTTATAAAAATTGGCATAGGCCTCCTCAAACTCTTGAACGGGAACATACGGCAACACTGGTTTTTGAAGGTTGGCAATGTGAGCCCTTAACTCCTCTGGTATATTTTCCGAAGCTAAAATAACTGCATCTGAAAAATCCACAGCTACTTTTAACAAATTATTATAGGTAGGAGACCCTAAGGAAGTGATTTCTTCCTCGGGAATACCATCAAACGTTATTTTTTTAACCATATCCTTATCCAGTTCCCCTTCAAAGGTTTTGCCATATACGGATAATACTATCTTGCTATCTGCAAAAAGTGGTTCATCCGCATAGTATTTTTTGAGATATAATGGCAATAAGCTTGCCATCCATCCATGTACATGAATAATATCTGGCGACCAGTTGAGTTTTTTAACAGTCTCCATAACCCCTTTTGCAAAAAAGATGGCCCGTTGATCGTTATCTGGAAATAAGTTCCCATCCTTGTCGGTAAACGTCGCTTTTCTCTTAAAGTACTCGTCGTTATCTATAAAATATACTTGAATACGTTCCTTTGGTATAGAAGCCACTTTAATAATCAAAGGCATATCCATATCATTGATTACCAAATTCATCCCAGACAAACGAATAACTTCGTGTAATTGGTGCCGCCTTTCGTTGATATTCCCATATTTTGGCATAAAAATCCTAATCTGACCCCCATTGCTGTTGACCATTTTTGGAGTTTCGTAAGACATTAATGAAACTTCGTTTTCTGGCAGATAAGGTACTAACTCAGAAGATACAAACAATATCTTTTTACCATTCATATAAGTTATTTTTAATTTTTTGCGCGAAGGCGATTGCAAAATTACAAAAAATATAGAGATTACCAGTATTTATAGTAAGTTTGCTCGCCAACGACACTTTTACATGGTTCCCATCAACACGAAAAAAGAACTTCACAAAAAGCTTAATAGCCTACTTGAAAATCATACCGCAGGCCTTGTTCCTACTATGGGCGCATTACACTTGGGCCATGCCTCCCTTATAGAAAGAGCCCTTTATGAGAATGACAAGGTAGTGGTAAGCATTTTTGTAAATCCTACACAATTTGACAACCGAGAAGACCTTATAAAATACCCAAAAACACTAGATGAGGATATGGCGCTTATAAAAGCGATATCCTCTGAAATAATAGTTTTTACTCCAACAATAACCGAAATATACGATAATGCAACCGTATCAAAATCCTATGCCTTCAATGGCTTGGAAAAGGTTATGGAAGGAGCCTTTAGATCAGGACATTTTAATGGTGTGGCAACCATAGTAGAAGCTTTGTTCAACCTAATTAAGCCAACAAGAGCTTACTTTGGCGAAAAGGATTTCCAACAATTGCGTATTATACAAAAACTGACTGAAATACAGAAAATACGTGTTGACATTATAGGCTGCCCAATAGTTCGTGAACCCAATGGTTTAGCCATGAGTTCCAGAAATGAAAGGTTGAATCCCCTGCTAAGACAAAAAGCTAGTTTTATATACGAAACACTACAAGCTGCCAAACAAAAATTTGGCACGGAAAATGCAGCTAATATAAAAGAATGGGTAGAATATAAATTTAAAAGGCATACCGATTTTGAACTGGAATATTTTGAAATAACGGATGTTGCTACTTTGACCCCCATTCAACAAAAAATAAAGAACACAAAATATAGAGCCTTCATTGCCGTTTTTGCAGATGACGTTAGACTTATAGACAATATAGCGCTCAATTAATTACTTTTGAACCATGCAAATAGAAGTAGTAAAATCTAAAATACACCGAGTAAAAGTCACAGGGGCAGATTTACATTACATTGGAAGCATTACTATTGATGAAGATTTGATGGACGCTGCCAATATTATTAGAGGAGAAAAGGTACAAATAGTCAACAATAATAATGGCGAACGACTAGAAACCTACGCTATACCTGGCCCACGTGGCAGTGGAGAAATTACCTTAAATGGTGCTGCCTCTAGAAAAGTTGCCGTTGGTGATGTTTTAATATTGATATGCTATGGTAGAATGGATATTGAACAGGCAAAGAAATTTAACCCCTCACTTGTATTCCCTAACGAGGAAAATAACTTGTTAAACTAATTTTGACAAACACTTTAAAAAAAAATCTAAAAATAATACTTCCGATTGCTCTGGGAGTTTTTTTGGTTTGGTACTCCTATAACGCTACAAGTCCCGAAGATCGCAAGCAAATCCTTTTTTATATAAAAGAGGCCGATGTGCTCTGGGTATCCTTGTCTGTACTATTGGGTGTCTTAGGCCACGTCTCACGCGCTATTCGTTGGAATTATTTATTAGAACCACTGGGATACCAGCCCAAACTAAAAAATAATTTACTAATCATCTTAATGTCCTACTTTGCTAATCTCGGTATCCCAAGAACAGGAGAGGTACTGCGGGCAACAGCCCTTACTACCTACGAAGACGTACCGTTTGAAAAAGGCTTTGGTACCATCGTAACCGAAAGGGTAATCGATGTAATTATGCTACTATTTATCGTGCTTTTGGCATTGGTTTTACAGACCGATGTAATCATGGATGTTCTAGAGACAAAAGGGCTGAACATAAAAGGTATACTATTGCTTTTAGGAGCTGTTGTAGTTGCTGGTACTGTTTTTATCCTTTTTATAAAAAAATCATCAACCGGTATCGCGATAAAAATAAAGTCTTTTGTAAAAGGTTTGTTAGATGGTGTTTTTAGCATTTTTAAGATGAAGCGAAAATGGTCCTTTGTGTTTCATACCCTATTCATCTGGGGATGCTACATCGGCATGCTCTGGGTCATAAAATTCACAGTTCCGGAAACTGTAGAACTAACGTTCAGTCAGCTATTGGTAGCCTTTGTTGCAGGTGCTTTTGCGATGGCCACCACCAATGGGGGCATAGGTCTATACCCTATAGCGGTAAGTAACGCTTTAGCTATTTTTAGCATTAGCTCCGTAGCCGGAGATGCCTTTGGATGGATCATATGGATTTCACAAACCTTAATGATCGTTGTTTTTGGTGCAATATCTTTTCTGCTATTACCGTTATTGAACAGAAACAAACAGTAGCTATACTGTTGAAAAACACAAAATGCGCCACATTTTATTCCTCACCACTTTTTTTTTAGGCCTTGTTTCCAGCGCCCAAACAACTCAAGAAATATTTGAATCCTTTAAGCTTCAGGAGCGACGAGATGTTCACTATTATTTTCCAGAAGAACTTGACGATACCAAAAAATATCCACTAATTCTGGTACTAGATGCGGAATATCTTTTCGAGCAAGTAGTAGCCACATCAAAATTTTATAGCCGTTTTCATGGTGCTCCAGAAAGTATCGTAGTAGGAATAAATCAAAGTAAAAATGACATTCGATTTGAGGATTGCGCCTTTGACCTAGAAACAGGACTACCCCTAGAAAAGTCAAAACAATTCTTTGAATTTTTAGGAATGGAAATCATTCCTTACCTAGATCTTAACTACAGTACGGCTCCGTTTAAGATTGTGATAGGTTACGATATCAGTGCAAATTTTCAAAACTACTGGCTGTTTAAGGACCACTCACTTTTTAACGCATACGTTAGCATCTCACCTACCTTAGCACCAGAAATGGAAACCCGTGTACCGAGCCGTCTGGGTAGTTTGGACCAGCAAATCTTTTACCAACTTATCTTAGAAGGAGAAAAAACCAAGAGTACGGACGCTATACTTGCCATGGACAAAGGTATAAAGGCAATTGAGAAAGAGAGTTTACACTATTTCTTCGACACCTATGAAGGTGCTGATCATATCTCAGTGGCTACCTACGGTATTGGGAAGGCATTTGACAACATATTTAGCATATTCAGACCTATTAGTCCAACTGAATACAGAACGCAAATACTTGCTTCAGATGAACCTGTGTTTAATTACTTAGAGGCCAAATATAAGAGCATAGAAGACCTCTTTGGCTTTAGCAAACCCGTGGCACTTAACGATATTATGGCCATTTATGCCGCTAGTAGAAAAAAAGAGGATTTTGATTCTCTAAAACCACTTTCGGAC
>JBLHNI010000192.1:0-6284 GCA_047650615.1 Maribacter sp. | reverse complement strand
ATGCCTTGATAAAACAGATCTTACTCCTTAAAGAAAAATCTAGAGAACGACGAAAAACCGGACTTTTTATTCTTGAAGGGAGACGGGAACTACGCTTAGCAATAAAGGCTGGATATATCGTAGACACCTTTTGCTACTGCGATGCTTTAATAGCTTTTGATCGTTTGGAAGGCGAATTGCAATTTGATAGAACAGTGCAACGCATCAACCTATCCTTGGAAGTATATAAAAAATTAGCGTATCGTGATACCACTGAAGGTGTGATTGCTATGATGAAATCGAAATCACATGAACTCTCGGAGTTAGACTTAAAAAACGAAAACCCTTTTATCCTAGTCGCAGAAGCTCCAGAAAAACCTGGAAATATTGGTGCATTATTAAGAACTGCTGATGCTGCAAATTTGGATGCCGTACTCATCGCTAACCCAAAGACCGATCTTTACAATCCCAACATCATACGGTCTAGTGTAGGTTGCTTATTCTCTAGAAACGTAGGGATGGCAAGTACCACGGAAATCATTCAATTTCTTAAAGATAAAAACTGCACCATGTATTGTGCTGCACTAAGCGCATCAAAAAGCTATACTTCAGTGAATTACAAAGGACCAACGGCTGTAGTTGTTGGAACAGAAGCTACAGGCCTAAGTCAAGAATGGCTTTCAAATTCTGACCAAAATATCATAATTCCTATGGAAGGAGCTATAGATTCCATGAACGTATCCGTATCCGCCGGAATACTTATATTCGAAGGAAAGAGGCAACGCAACGAAAAATAACAACAAAAAGTGGCCTGTTAACGTACGACACCAAGATTAATAGAATAATTATGGATACAACACTTATATTTTACTGCATTATAGTCATATTGGTAAGTGAATATATTCTGGCCACCACGCTCAATTTCCTAAACGCAAAGCGATTTAAAGATAGTATTCCAGAGGACCTTGCTGATGTTTACAGCTCGGAAGAATACGAGAAGTCGCAAGGCTACAAATGGACAAATTATCGTTTTGGAATCCTAACCTCTAGCTTCTCCATCCTACTTATATTAAGCGTATTGGTTTTTGGTGGTTTTGGATGGATAGATACCTTTGTTTCTCGTATTACCCCAAATACCACATTCCAGTCGCTACTATTTTTCGGTGTAATTATGATGGGTAGTGATATATTGAATACTCCTTTTGGTTATTATCACACCTTCGTAATTGAAGAAAAGTTCGGGTTTAATAAAACCACGAGAAAGACTTTTATTATGGATAAAATTAAAGGATGGTTTATGATTATCGTTTTAGGAGGCGGCATACTCACCTTGGTGCTGTGGTTCTTTGAATGGGCAGGAAGTGATTTTTGGCTATATACATGGGTATTGATAACCGTTTTTACCATTTTTATGAATTTGTTCTACAGTAAGCTTATTGTACCCCTGTTCAACAAACAAAAGCCATTAGCCGACGGAAGCCTAAAAACCAAAATAGAATCCTATGCAAAAGACGTGGGGTTTGAACTCCAAAATATATTTGTCATAAACGGGTCTAAACGCTCTACAAAAGCCAACGCCTACTTCTCAGGATTTGGAAAGGAAAAAAGAGTAACACTTTATGATACTTTAATTAATGATTTAGAAGAGGATGAAATTATTGCAGTATTAGCTCATGAAGTAGGCCATTACAAAAAAAATCATATTATCTTTAATTTGGCGACTTCAATTATATTGTCAGGAGTCATGTTGTTTATTTTATCGCTCTTTATAAATAATCCCAGTATTTCACTTGCTATTGGAGTAGCTACTCCTAGCTTTCACGCAGCGTTGATAGGTTTTGGGATGCTCTACAGTCCTATTTCTGAAATCACTGGATTACTACTGAATTTCGTTTCACGCAAGTTTGAATATCAAGCCGATGATTTTGCCAAAGAGACTTTTTCCGCTAGCCCATTAGTAAGCTCCTTAAAGAAGCTATCCAAAAACAGCCTCAGTAATCTTACGCCACATCCTGCCTACGTGTTCATGCACTATTCCCATCCACCGCTAAAGAATAGAATTAGGAATTTAAAGGCATAATTTTTGTTGTCTATCAACTAGGATTATGGTAAATTTAAGCTAGTATGACGGAAGCCGATTTAGAAAAAGAGAATAAAAATATTGCCAGTCAGTATAAGGAACTACTGCGTATTAGTTATCAGACTTTAACGGATGATGACAAACAGCTAATTCGTAGTGCTTTTGAGATTGCAGTAGACGCACATAAAAATCAGCGAAGAAAATCTGGAGAAGCCTATATCTTCCACCCCATTGCGGTAGCAAAAATAGTAGCCTCTGAAATTGGACTGGATGCGGTATCTATTGCGGCCGCCCTGCTTCATGATGTGGTAGAGGATACACAATACACACTAGGCGATATTGACCGAATGTTCGGAGAAACCGTAGCCCGAATCGTAGACGGACTCACCAAAATTTCCCACTTAAAAAAGGGCATGAACATCTCCCAACAGGCGGAGAATTTTCGAAAAATGCTATTAACCTTAAATGATGATGTAAGAGTAATCATTATCAAAATAGCAGACAGATACCACAATATGCTTACCATGGATTCCATGCCGGAGCACAAGCAAGTTAAAATTTCTTCCGAAACCTTATATATATATGCACCTCTAGCGCATAGAATTGGATTGTACAATATAAAGACAGAGCTAGAAGACCTAAGTTTAAAATATACGGAACCTGAGGTTTACGAGGCTATTAAAGGTAAAGTAGAGGATAGCAAGGAGGAACAGCAAGAATATATAGATGCTTTTGCAGATATTATCGATACTTCTTTAAAGAAGGAAGGATTACATTACACGATTAAGGGAAGGATGAAATCTATTTTTTCCATGCGAAAAAAAATGATAGCGCAAAATGTTTCCTTTGATGAAATCTATGATAAGTTTGCCCTTCGTATCATCTATAAATCAGACAAGCAAAACGAAAAATTTCTAGCTTGGAAAATCTATTCTATAGTCACGGATCACTTTACGCCTAATCCAGTGCGCCTTCGCGATTGGATCTCATCTCCAAAATCTACAGGTTATGAAGCCTTGCATATTACGGTAATGGGACCTAAAGGAAAATGGGTAGAAGTACAAATACGTAGTGAATCTATGCACGAGATAGCGGAAAAAGGGTATGCCGCACATTTTAAATACAAGCACGGAAATCAAAAAGAACAGGGCATAGAAGTTTGGCTCAACAAACTACAGGAAGCTTTGGAAAATGCAAATACCAATGCGGTCGATTTTGTGGAAGAGTTTAAATTAAACTTATACTCTAAGGAAATTTTTGTATTCACTCCAAAAGGAGAACTAAAATCTTTACCAAAGGGTGCCACTCCATTAGACTTTGCCTTTAGTATCCATACAGAAGTAGGTATGCGAACCCGTGGGGCCAAAGTAAATGGCAAATTAGTACCGCTGAATACTACCCTAAATAGCGGTGATCAGCTTGAAATCATAACCTCAGATCAAGCAAAACCTAATCAAAACTGGTTAGATTATGCCACTACGGCTAGAGCACGAGCCAAAATAAAATCAGTATTACGAGAGGAGAAAAAATCTATTGCAGAAGATGGTAAGGAGGTTTTAAGAAGGAAACTCAAATCACAAAAAATTTCGGTAAACGAAGACTCCATCAATAAATTGGTTAGCTTTTTTAAACTAAAGACCAGTCTCGATTTGTTTTACAGAGTGGGTGTTGGGTCTATTGATAATCAAATGATCAAGGATTTCGCATCTTCCTACAACAACGCGTTCATTAGCTTCTTTAAGAACAGAATGCGCAAGAATCCAGTTCCAGAAGATATAGAAAAAGACGAAATCACCTCTAAGTACGACACGCTAGTATTTGGCAAGGAAGAGGAAAAACTGGACTATAAACTATCACAATGTTGCAATCCCATTCCCGGTGATACTGTTTTTGGTTTTGTAAGCGTAGCAGAGGGCATAAAGCTACATAAGAAAAATTGTCCTAATTCCATTTCATTGCAATCGAACTACGCCTACAGGATTATCAGTGCTAAGTGGGTGGATTCTTCGCAAGAGGAATTTAGAGTAGATATACAATTAACGGGTATAGACAATCTTGGATTAATCAGTGACATTACTAAAGTAATTTCGGGTAACATGCATGTGAATATGAGATCCTTAAATTTTAATACAGATGGTGGAACCTTCTCCGGAAAAATAACCGTCGTAGTAAAAAACAAGGCTATCCTTAAAAAAGTAATAGAAAACCTAAAACAAATTAACGGGATAGACAAAGTCACAAGACTTTAGAAAAGGAATTAAAATTTAACTGTACATTTGTAAATTAACGGGATAGTTATGGCTTCAGACAAGAACCAGGAAATTGTAAAAAACGTATTTACCGCCTTTTTAGAGGGTAACGGGCACCGAAAAACACCCGAGCGTTATGCGATACTTCAGGAAATTTATGAAAGCAACGATCATTTTGATATAGAATCACTCTACATCAACATGAAAAATAAAAATTACCGTGTAAGCCGAGCAACGCTTTACAATACTATAGAATTGTTATTGGGCTGCAAGCTGGTGAGAAAACACCAATTCGGAAAAACGCAAGCGCAATACGAAAAATCCTATTTTGACCGCCAGCATGATCATGTAATACTTACAGACACCGGAGAGGTTATGGAGTTTTGCGATCCTCGTATTCAATCCATAAAGAAAACGATAGAAGAGGTCTTCGATATTAAAATCAATGCCCACTCGCTCTATTTTTATGGAACAAAGAATCAGCCTGGAAATGAGACAGATAAAATAAACAATTAACCAAGTACAATTATAATGGCAGTAGATTTATTGTTGGGCCTACAATGGGGTGACGAAGGAAAAGGGAAAATCGTTGACGTACTAACGAAAAATTATGATATCATAGCGCGTTTTCAAGGGGGTCCGAACGCAGGACACACCCTAGAGTTCGATGGCATAAAACATGTTTTACATACTATCCCTTCAGGCATATTCCACAAAAATGCAATTAACGTTGTTGGGAATGGCGTAGTAATAGACCCCGTGATTTTCAAAAAAGAACTGGACGCTTTATCAAAATTTAACCTGGACATCAAAGCCAAATTATTGATTTCTAGAAAAGCACATCTTATATTGCCTACACACCGCCTTTTGGATGCAGCTTCAGAAGCATCAAAAGGAAAGGCTAAAATTGGTTCTACACTAAAAGGAATTGGTCCAACCTACATGGATAAAACCGGAAGAAACGGGATGCGTGTGGGCGATTTAGAGCTTAACAATTGGAAAGAAAAATACAGATCTTTGGCTAATAAACATGAAGCCATGATTGGCTTCTATGATGTTGACATACAATATGACCTAGCAGAGTTAGAGGCAGACTTTTTTAAAGCCATTAAAGAGCTCAAAGAGCTCACTTTTATAGACAGTGAAGAATACTTATACCAGGCACAAAAATCTGGCAAAAAAATATTAGCCGAAGGCGCGCAGGGATCCCTATTAGATATAGATTTTGGGACCTACCCTTTTGTAACCTCATCCAATACAACCGCTGCGGGCGCCTGTACTGGACTCGGAGTTGCACCAAACCAAATTGGCGATGTGAAAGGGATTTTTAAAGCCTATACTACTAGAGTAGGAAGTGGTCCTTTTCCAACAGAACTTTTTGATGAGGATGGCGAAACAATGGGACGCGTGGGTAATGAATTTGGTGCTACCACAGGGAGATCTAGACGCTGTGGCTGGTTAGATTTGGTAGCTTTAAAATATGCCGTCCGTATTAACGGCGTTACAGAGTTGATGATGATGAAGGGTGATGTACTTAGCGGCTTCAAAAAATTAAAAGTATGTACAGAATATAACTATAAAGGGGATAAAATCGATCACCTCCCGTTTAACATAGAAGCAGAAAATGTAACACCGATTTACACCGAAATGGATGGATGGGAAGAAGATTTAACAAAAATGACCAAGGCAGACCAATTACCTGTTGCGCTCAACAAATACATTAGCTTCCTCGAAAAAGAATTGGAGGTACCTATTAAAATTGTATCCGTAGGTCCAGATAGAACCCAGACCATACTCAGGTAATTTTATTTCCTCTGTCAGGAGGCGAATGGCGTTAAGCGAAAAAAAAGCTTAACGCCATTTTTTTTCTGTAAATTCAGGGATTAATATATTCTACGTATGAGAAACTTAAGTATCTTAATTGTAATGGCCATCCTTTTAGCTTCCTGCAAGACCGACAAAAAAACAGAAAATAC
>JBLHNI010000191.1:0-6285 GCA_047650615.1 Maribacter sp. | reverse complement strand
AGTTGAATATAGTGTTCATTGGTTTGTCTTTCGCAGATTCCAAAAGCGCTTCTATAGAATTTACAAAGTTATTTATTTTTTGATATGCGGTATGGCTTAACTCATGTGAAATAGCCCGGAGTTCACTTTCTATATTTTTCAATGCAACAATAGCTCCTGACCTTTCTTGTATGGCGCCTGTATCTGCTTTTTTGTTTAGGCCAGTAAGTACCATTCTGGCGCCCAACATCTTCCCTAGAACCCCATCATGCAGCTCTTCAGAAATTCTTTTTTGCTCCATACGCTTTACCTCATCTACTTTTTGCTTTTGCGCCAACATCAGGTTAAATGTTTCCTGGTTATTTGCTTGCTGTTGTTGTTGAAAAACTAATTTTTGATTTTTAGACCGCTGATTTATTATAATATAAACAGCAAGTCCTAAAAGAAAAAATCCTACAGCCACAGCGGCCCAAATTTGCTTTTGCCTCGATAATACTTGCTTTTCTTTTGATAATACTCCGTTCTTGGCAATGAATTCATCGGTCTCAAAACGGATTCTGGCAAACTTATTTCGCGTCTGTCGCTCTTCGTTTTGTAAGCGATGGTTTAAGGTATAATAGGTTAAGGCATGTTTTGATGCGTTTTCTGTATCAATTTTTGTTAAAAATTCAAGGGTCTCCAAAAGCTGTTCATTGTCACTACTTTCAAGCGCGATTGTTCTTGATTTTAAAGCTGTAGAAATTGATGCTAGTGTATCGTTTTTTAACCAATAATATTCTGCAAGGCTCATATAACAATAGGATGTAGTAGTTTTTAGGCCAAGGCTATCCTTTATTCTAATGGATTCTTGAATTAAGTTTTTGACCCCAAAAGTATCTTTTAATTGCATTTTACTGAAGGCTAGGTTGTTTAAGGCGATGGAATATAATTGGGCATCTTTAATTTTAATACGATCCGCACTCAAAATTGCTTTAAAATTATCAATAGCACTGGTAAAGTCTTTTTTGCGCTGGTAGACCACACCTAAGTTATTTTTGATATTTAATAGTAGACTTCCATTAGCATCTAGTTTTTTAGTATAAAAACTCGCTTCATTATAGTATTCAATAGCTTTATCATAATCCCCTAGGTCTTTGGTTATGACTCCCAAAAGATTATAACATGCGGATAGTTGCCTAAAATCATTTAAGGACTTTAAACGCTGTATCCCTAATATAAGATTAGCCTCGCTTCCTACATAATCTTTAATTGCTTCTTGCTGCGTCGCCATGTTGAGAAACATTCTACCAGAAAGCGAAGGATTATTTTTAGCTTCATACAGCTGCTGTGCTTGGAAAAAACTATAATAAGCACTGTCTGGTACTGAAATTCGTTGATAAAAAGCCCCCAAGTCCCAATACGCTTCTGCCAAGGCTATGGAGTCCCTTGCCTGTTTTGCTAATAAAATAGTGGTTCGGTTGGTTTGTCTAAAAAATAAAGAATCGCCTTGTCCGAAAAAGGCGTAAGAAATCTGAGAGAAGGCCTTAGATTTTGCCGTATCTTCTTTTATCTTTTCTGCATACTGTAGTCCTTTTAGCAGCGCATCCATTCTTTCTGTTTGAGAAAGTGAATCAGTTTTACCGATGCCTATGTATAGAGCCACACTATCTACTTTCTTACGCTGAGCTACTTGGGTGTTTTGAGCTTTGAGTACTGTTGAATAGAATACCCCCAAGAGTAGTAGGGTGCATAGACACATTTTATTGTTTGCACTGTAGTAGCTATTTATCATTGATTACAAGATAGCAAAAAGCCTCAAACTAAATGTATAAGGCTTTTTATTTTTGTAAGAAATATATTATTAAGCTAAATTTTTTGGCGGTGGACGATTAGTAGATGAAGTAGAACAATTACCACAGGCTAACATGGTATTTAAATCGTTCATAAAATCAAACTCATTTGCTGTGTTCTCTGCTACGTATGTTACCAAACCAAATGCCATTAAGGCTACTGCTACACTACTTACTAATTTTTTCATCTTTATATTATTTTGGTTAAACATTCTCTGTTCTCTGTTACCAAAGTAATACGCTTCCTACACAATAGAAAGGAAACGAAAGTTCTTTAAGGAAATGACCGGAATCTGTGAGTAAACGGACGGGTTTTGAGAGTATTTGACTAATTAAGGTTGGAGACCGACTTTTTAGAGAGAATCTGTTTCAGATTATCCATATTTTCCCGATAAGATTTTGAAAAGGGGAGTGGCTTAGCTACAGACTTTAAGGCGCAATTATTTTTACCAAAGTTGATACGGGAGATATAATCTGTATTAACAATATAACTCTGGTGTATGCGCACAAAGTTCTTGGGAAGCTTTTTTTCAAAGGTTTTCAGCGTCTTATAGGCATTGTTTACCGTACCGTCTGCCATAAAAAATTCGGTAGTGTTATTATCTGCCTGTAGGTAAAGAATATCCTGAGTGTCTAAAAAATGAAAGTCGTTATACGATTTAAGACAAAGTGTTTCCGGGGCTTTTTCTTTTGGCTCTCTTTTTTTGAGCTTTAAAACTGACTTGCGAATATCAAATTCATTGTAAGGCTGTAACCAATAATCAAAAAAATTATTCTTTAAAGCTTCATAGGCGTGAACCTTTGTTTTGGCTAGCCCTATAAAAATAGGGAGCTGGGACATGTACTGGTGCAGTTCCGTAACCATTTGGAACAGAGGTGCCGCTTGAGTGTTTAAATGAACAAAAACAATGTCTGGGTTAAACTTTAGGACATTATTTAGACCTTCGTTGGCAGTTTTTGAAAAACCTACACAGTCAAAGTCCCCGTACTCTTCCAAAAATGACTGAAGCTGCAAATTTGAAACGGCGTCTGAATCTATAATAGTGTAAGAGTATTCCAAAATAAGAATCTTATCTAAGCAATTTAACCATACCTTTTAAGAATTGATATTAGAATGTCCTTGTAAAAATGGAGGTTTTTGTCTTAATCGACTTGTTATTAGCTGCTTTGAAAGAAAATACTTTCAATTTTTATGTTGTAACCGAAGTGCTATTCCTTTTCTATAGCTTGGTAGCTTCCAATATCTGGCGCCAAAGCCCGATCAGTTCCCAAAATATCTAGCGGAACTTCTTGGGCTATCTCCAAGCCTCCGTTACCAATTGCCTCGGAACCCAATCCTATTCTAAAATCATTTCTTGCAGAGAAGAAGAAATCAGCATCAAGGTTTAGTAGGACACTCCTATATTTGACTTCATCCTTAAAGTTGTACAAGGGATTGTCCGATAATTGCGTGCTAAAGTCATTAAATTTTAGCATGCAATTGGTGAAATTATAATGAAACAGCGCTGTTTCGTTAAACCCCAAAGTAAGTTCTACTTGTGTATTGCCGTCTATAATGCAATTGCGAAAATCTGCCTGTATCAAATCACTGCTAAGAATATTTGTTTCGGCTACTTGAGCAAAATTATCTAGTACCAACGCTGCACTTGTGCGGAAGCCATTGTTCCAAAAGTTAGCGATGGTACAGTGAGTAAAACTATAGTTTCCTCCCAGATTGCAATAAAGAGAAGCGCTGCCTGAACCTCCTAGTACCAAGTTTTTAGCTTCAATAAATGCAGTTTTGGCCCAAAGGTTATGACTGTAATTATTGAATATACGACTGTTGTTTATAGTGAGCGTAGGGGATAGGAGTTGGCTGTCTCCTTCTACAAAAAGTCCTATACTTCCATTTTTAATCGTTACGTAGTCTATGCTATTGTCGCTGCTGCCGCTCGCAATCCATAAAGAACCCCACTGCCCAGGAATATCAGAAAAAAATGGTTCTAGCCGATCGCCCTCAAAAATGACCTCTCCCTCCATCAATTTTTGGTCTTGGCTCAGTTCTCCATTAATACTAATAGATGCCCCTTCTTGTACCAACAAGCCAGAATCTTTATGAAAGTGTACCCTGGCGCCAGCATCTATAATTAATTCCTTTGCCTTTGCCACGGCTGCATAGCCATATATGACGTAAGGCTTTTCGTTTGTAAACCTTAATTGGGCATCCGTTAATTCAAAACCTTCTGCACGTATTTCATTACCTTCCGCATTAACCGATAAGCGAATAGTTTGCTTTATGCCCTCGGTACTAGTTTTTGGGTAAAGAAATACAGCATCTTTTACTAAGGTAACCAATTGTACTTCTTGTTGGTCTATACCAGAATCAAATGCAAGTACATCTGTATATAAGATATTATTTTCTGTGCTTTCACTATTATCGGTAGTCGTTTCAATAAATATAAACATACTATCCCTGGCCTTTATAGGTATGTTTCGGAAGTCTTTTCCAGCGTCGCCATCCACATTCAACCTATAAAAACTAGCAGGACCTTTCTCAAGTCTTATAGAAGGAATAACTACATCGTCACGCGTTTCGTTATATACCTTAAGTGCGTAGGTACTGCTGCCAATAGTGTTGAAAACCGTATCTAAAAAAACGGTGTCCCTAGAAAACGAAAGATTTCCCGCGCTTGGTGCATATTCAAAATTCTTACGACAGGAACTGCTCCAAAGCACGATTCCTAGAAGGATAACAACCGCAAAAATAGGTTTACACATAGTGGTAGCATTAGGTGTTAGTCCGACTACAAAAAAATATTTTCGATTCTTTCAGATATTCTCATGGGTCTAAAGTTCGCTTTGTTCAATAGGCACCATTCTGTACTAGAACGCACCAATAAGGTCTCTGTTTTATTGTTCATGATTTCTACCACCCTAGTACATTTTGCACCTTTGCTATTCTTTATATATGTAGTTAACAAAATTTCATCATTGAGTATGGCGGCAGCTTTGTATTCGATATGATGTGTCATTACCACCCAAACCACTTCTTCTTGAATATCTTTTGGAGCCATGGCTTGCCAATGCTCTTTAGAGATATCCTGTATCCACTGTACATAGCGTACATTGTTAACATGCTCGAGATCGTCTAAATCGTCTTGGGTTACTATGCATTCCTTTTGGTAGCTATTCATCTTATTTCTTATGAAGTTCTACTTCAAAGAGGATATCCCAATCCTTTCCTGTAACAAAAAATGTTTTTCTGGTAGGATGATATGCAATCCCATTTAGTACGTTATCCGTAGCTACCCAATTTTCCGTTTTAGTTATTTTAGCACTTAGTCCTCCAAAATTAACAACGCCTTCGATGGCGCCACTTTTCGCATCAATAATCATAACACTCGGTTTTTGATATACATTAGCATACAGCTTCCCATTTACATATTCCAGTTCATTGGCCTTGTTAAATATTGATGAATTGGTAACCGTTTCTATATAACCTTCCTCCATCATGGTATCAGGATTTAAAAACCAAATTTTTTCAGTTCCATCGCTTTTAAAAAGCTTTTCCCCATCATTGGCAAGACCCCAACCTTTTGTACTTTCTCCGTATTGAAAATTATCCAGTTTTTTAAGCTCTTTTCTGTCGTATATGAATCCTTTTTTACTTTGCCATGTTAACTGGTATATTTTGTCCTTTAAAATTGTAATCCCTTCCCCAAAATATATTTTGTCCAAATCTATCTGTTGCAACACTTTTCCGGTGCTATAATCAGTACTGCGAAGAAAGGACCTGCCATTTTTTCCTGTCCCTTCATAAAGGGTATCATTATAAAATTCCAATCCCTGGGTGTATGCGTTATTGTCGTGCGGAAATTCGTTAAGAATAGTATAGGTATAAATTTCTGGCGCCTTGGCTGCAAGAACTTTTAAATTTTTAGAGATTTCCACAGTCTTTGAGTCATATGTAATCGAGGCAATCAGCGTTTTATTGCCTAATTTAGGAATATTTAATTCTATGATATTCCCATCTGTCTCCAGGGTTGTTTCATCGATACGGTATACCACTTTTTGTATCTTTATATCGGTCAAATTCTTAATACTTACTCCGAGTTTATCACCTTGTTGTAGCGTGGTTTTATTGCCGTTTAATACGATATCAAATAAGGAGGATGGCTTCTGATTTCCGCTTCCACAAGATGCAATGAAGGCAAGAAAAACACCTGCGTATAAAATTTTCAGATAACTCATAACACAAAAATTATAAAATGAAATAACAAAAGTAAGACATACAAACGGAAGCACTTATCCTCTTCTGTATTAAACCTTAATATTTGATAAAATTTAGATTCTAAAAGAATTGTGAAAGATTTAAAAGATTGTATATTTGTATCTGGCAAGTCCTACACGACCAGCTCCTTTAGAATCCCCCAGGGTGGGAACACAGCAAGGGTATATGGTTGTAGCGGTGCGATGTAGGTAGCTTGCCTTTTTTTGT
>JBLHNI010000190.1:0-6300 GCA_047650615.1 Maribacter sp. | reverse complement strand
TATAAATAATCTCTTTGTGGAAGCCCGTGGTACGTAATCAAACCTTTATCAACGCCCATTCGCGTACTTTTCCCTCCCGCGAGCACGAGTCCGTATATCTTAGCGTTGGAAATCATTTTTACCTCCGGTTTTCTGTTCTAGTTCAATGGTTGCAATTCGGATATCATGTGACAAGGCCTTACACATATCGTAAATGGTAAGTGCTGCGATAGAAACTCCTGTAAGTGCTTCCATTTCTACTCCAGTTTTTCCGTCACATTTTACTGTACAAGAAATCTGAAAGGCATTCTTTATTGGAATGATATCCAAATTAATTTTAGTAAGATTGATTTGATGGCAAAGCGGAATCAGCTCCGATGTCTTTTTTGCACCTTGAATTCCTGCCAAAACTGCCGTCTGCACCACACTTCCCTTTTTTCCTAGAAAATCTTGCTCCGATAAAATTTTAAATGCTGCTTCTGGAAATTCAACTCTTCCTCTCGCTACAGCCGTTCTATTTGATATATGTTTATTAGACACATCTACCATATCCGCTTGACCGGCATCATTTATATGTGAAAGTTTTTTTGTCATTATCCGCCAATAGAAGTCATGGAATTGGAAAAAACATCAGCATATTTTTCTTGCGCCTCAAAGCCTGTTTTTGCTCTACTTCCCACTGCTTTTAAAATTTCTTTCTTAATATTTTCTTCCGAATTGGGCTGTCGCAAGATGTCCCTAAGATTCATACTTGCTTTGGCATACAAGCAGGTAATTACATCTCCTGTTGCAGATATCCGTAATCGATTGCAACTACCACAAAACGTTCTACTAAAAGAAGGAATAACACCAAACGTACCTTTAAAACCAGGTATTTTATAGTTCATAGAGGTTGATGTGGCTGGCGATTCTAATTTGTAATAATCCGGATAGACTTCACGGATATATTCCAATATACGTTTGTAATCCCAAGCAATGGATTCAAAAGTTTTAGAACCTCCGTTAAATGGCATTTCCTCTAAATACCGAACGGAAACATCATAGTGTTTCGCTAATTCCAAGATTGGAATAATATCCTGTGTATTCTGCCCTTCTAATGCTATAAAATTAATACGAACGTTAAAACCTTCACTGATTAAACGCAATAGATTATTGTGCACTGTATCATACTGGTCTCTTCTAGTAATACGCTCGAAAGTAGCCTTATCAATCGCATCCAAACTCACATTCATATTCTTGATACCCAAGGTTTTTAACTCGTCAATATACGGACCAATCAGGGTCGCGTTGGTCGTTATCGAAATATCTTCTAAGCCATCTAAACCTGCTAAATGCCGCAACAATACCATCAAATCTTTACGCACAAAAGGCTCTCCTCCAGTTATCCTAAGCTTGTTTATGCCTTGGGAAACGAGTATCGTACTTAATCTAGCTAATTCGTCAATGGTGAAAAGTGTATCGTTCTTGGCAAAATTTATACCCTCTGCAGGCATGCAATAATTACAGCGCAGGTTACACCGATCTGTTACCGCCAAACGCAGGTAATTTATTTCTCTATTATGGTTATCTATCAACATCTGCTTTTTCAAATTAAGGTTCAAACTCAATAACTAGTGATATGTATTTTCATTTCTTTATCCGCGGAAAACTAATTTAAGGATGTGCGGAGACCCAAACCGTTTTGTCCTTAAATAATTCCTTTTTCCAAATGGGAACGGTTTCCTTTAGCGTATCGATTAAAAAGCGACAGGCCTCAAAACATTCCGAACGGTGGGCGGAGGAGGCACCAACAATAACGACAGGCTCTTCCACATTTTTCATACCCACAGCGTGTTTGATTACTACCTTTTGCAAATTCCATTTTTCAATAGCTTTGTCAGCAATTTTCTCCATCTCCTTCAAAGCCATTTTTTCATAGGTCTCAAATTCTAAACCTACTACTTCCTGTTGTGCTGTAAATTCTCGTACGGCTCCTACAAAAACACAGATACCTCCACTATGTGGATGCGATAATTGGGCATACACGGTAGAAGTATCAATTTGATCTACAATCTCTATATATTTCATCATCAACCGCCGCTTACTGGTGGTATAACCGCCACCTCATCATTGTCTTTCAAAGGTACGTCATCTTGGGCATATTCACTATTTACAGCGACCGCCAAAGAGCTTAATTTTGATAATTCAGAATACTCCTGAATCAATAGTTGTTTAAGTTCCCCAACCGATTTTGGCCTATGCTCCTTAGTAGAAAAAACCTTTTGGGAAGCGCCAACGATGTCCTTTGCTATTCCAAAAAAAAGTACCTCCATAGCTTATCCTATAATTTCTTTATCCATTAAGGAAGTTATAAAAGGCTGTTTGTAAATTCTTTTCCCTGTAGCTTTTTTTAAGGCTATAGAAACAGCGGCTCCAGCGGGCGGCAACGTTGGTTCTCCAAGTCCTGTAGGACTTAAGGTATTCTTCACAAAATGAGTTTCTACCATTGGTGCTTCCCGCATACGAATAAGGCGGTAACTGTCGTAATTTTTAGAGGTTGGCATGCCGTTCTCAAAAGAAAAATTACTGTACATGGCATGGCCTACTCCATCTATAACGCCACCTTCTATTTGGTTCAATGCGCCTAACGGGTTTACTACAATACCACAATCGACCGCTACGGTTACTTTTTTAACCACAGGTTGATTGTTTTCCATTACAATATCAGCCACTTCTGCAACATGGGTGTTATGACAATAATATGCGGAAAATCCTTGATACACGCCCTCTTTTGGAGTACGATAACCCGATTTCTCTACTACTAGATTAATAACATCTTCCATGCGTTCTGCAGAATACTGTATACGCTCATCTTCGCTTCCTTTCACTTTTTGCAAAAGATCTAATCGCATTTGCACAGGGTCTATCTCCAAGGCTTCGGCAATCTCATCTAGAAAGCTCTGCTCTGCATAGGAAAGGAAGTTTGTATACGGTGCACGCCACGCCCCAGTCGTAATATTACTCTTATAAGAAGCCACATCTACTTGATAGTTATCCAATGTACCTGCTGGAAAAAAGTTAGGAATTAATCCATACATATTTCCACCAACCGCAGCCTCTTTCAAATGATAACCGGTAAGTTCGCCATCTTTTATGCTTGCTTTTATACGGTATTTGATTGCCGGTCGGTACACTCCTGTAGCCATATCATCTTCACGAGATGAAACCATTTTTACGGGCTTACGAATAGCATCCGAAATTTCAGCTGCTTCCAAGACAAAATCACTATATAAACGTCTTCCGAAACCACCGCCCATACGGGTCATTTCGCAATGTACATCTGCCACATCACGACCCAACATATCAGCAACTGCCGCTGCACCAGATTCAGGAGTTTGAATAGGTCCAACCAAATGTACCTTAGTCTCTGTTACATCCGCAAAGAAATTCATCGGTTCCATACAATTATGGGGCAGGAACGGAGATTCGTAGGTACGCTCTATCACTTTATCGGCTTCCTTAAAGGCCTTATCAACATCACCATCTTTACGTAAAGTCGTAAATTCGGTACCGTCTAACAATGCTATTAAATCTCTATCATGTGATTCCGTACTTTCCATTTCGGAAGCATTACTCCATGTAGCTTTAATCGCTTTTTTACCTTGTATGGCCTTCCATGTATTTTCGGCTATAACAACAACCTTATCCGTATCTCCGAGTTTCACAGACCAATTACCGCGATCCTTTTCCAACAATCCTCTTCCTTTAGCGCCAATTCTAATAACATCAATAACCCCTGGTATGGCTTTAGCATCGGTATCATCATAAGATTCCAACTGCTGCCCAAAAGATGGCGGCCTCAAAACGTTGGCATAGACCATTCCGTCTACCTTATAATCCATTCCGTAAAGCGGTTTCCCAGTAATTATTTCATCGATGTCTACATTATAGGTATCCGTACCAATAATGGTATAATCCTTAGGGTCTTTTAATTTTACTTTTCCAGCAACTTTTTGCGCGCTTGCGTCCTTAAACTCAGGATTTTCTGATTTAGATGCATCGCCTTCAGCACCTTCAGATATAGGAATCTGTAATTTAGCAGCCTCCTTAACCACATCACCATACCCTAAAGTTTCCCCTTTTGCATTTGTAATTACACCCTGTTTAGCAGAACATTCAGAAGCATCAACACCCCATCGAGCTGCAGCTGCATTTACCAACATTTGACGAGCCGTTGCTCCTGTCTGTCGCAATGCATCCCATCCAAAACGAATAGACTGGCTTCCTCCTGCGACTTGGCGTTGGTAATTTTTTGTATCTAGCACCCCTTGCACCACGTTTACATTTTCCCAAAGCACATCGAGTTCCTCGGCAATAATCATGGGCATGGAGGTTTTTACCCCTTGGCCAATTTCCGGGTTTGGAGAAAATAAGGTTACCATACCTTCATCGGATATCTTGATGAAAGCATTAAAGTCGTTATAATTAAGTTTGGAAATATCGACCGGCATTTTCACATTGTCTTTGCATGCTGTGAAAAGATTAAAACCAATCAGCATTCCGCCACTCGCAAGCGAGGAAGTTCTCAAAAAAGACCTTCTGCTAAATTTAGTTGATATTGTACTTGACATGTTTTTCTAGTTTTAGGTTAGGCCATTTTCTTCTCAGCAGCCTTTACGACCGCATTTTCAATTCGATTGTAAGACGCGCAACGGCATATATTACCGTGCATCGCACTTCGAATGTCTTCTCTAGAGGGGTTAGGATTCTTTTCTAAAAAGGCCGAGGCTGTCATTATTTGACCAGATTGGCAATACCCGCATTGTGGAACATCTACCTCTTTCCAAGCCTGTTGCACAGGATGGGAACCATCTTGGGAGAGTCCTTCGATAGTTGTAATCTCTTTTCCGTCTAGTTGGGATACTTGTAATAGACAACTGCGGGCCGCAGTACCATCTATATGAACGGTACAAGCGCCACACTGGCCTATTCCACAGCCAAATTTGGTCCCTACCATATCTAAATCATCTCTTAAAGCCCAAAGCAAGGGCATGTCTGGGGTAGCCTCGATTTCCTGAGACACACCATTAATTTTTAGTTTGTATGTTGGCATCTTAAATTGTGTTTTAGTTTTTAAAAACAAGAAAACTGAAAAAAGGAATTCTGTTCACAAAACAGCCTTTTTACTGCAATGACTTCTAAGTTAGTGATAAACATGAAACGGCTCAATCCTTCTGGAATTCATTTAAACTTTTTTTAAGTTAAGACCATAAGCTATGGAAAAATATTCATTTTTAATTTACAAACGTAGCCTTCTCGGGCTTTTTATAAAAATCAGCAGGTTTCTCTGCACTGCTCAAAGAAATATTCTCAAAAACAAGGGTGTTTTTTGGAGCACCTATTTCTTTCCCTTCATAGCTATACCAAGTAACGGACTTTGGCAGCTGTAAGCCTTCCACATTTACCCAATCGTCATAACGAATCCATTTTACGTTTTCCGATACGGCTCCACTTCTATAGGTTACGGTGTAACCTAGCCACTTCATTTCAAATGTTTCTGGGTCGTAATGTAAAAAGTATTCATCTTTTGGCGACGTGCCTATTCCTGAATTATAGCTTATACTTATACCTGGGTAGGATTTTGTTTCAAACTCCAAAGGCTCGGTTTCTGCATATACAATTCCTTCATCTGCCAAAACAAAAGGCATAGCAAAGAAGTAAAACATGAGATTATGATAGAAAACGGCATCTCCTTCGTAGGCTTCGTCTTTATCCAACAACCAAACCTGAGAACCGTCAAAACCCATGCTAAGCTGGGGCATGCTAATTATATCCTTTCTGCTGTGTAGCGCAATCGTATGTGTTTCCGAGGCGTCTGTTTTCGGAATAACAAAACTCAATGTTTTAAACGGTTTCCAAGAATCCAAGCCGCCATGGGCATCAAAAACTTTTAGCACATCCTTCGGATACGCGTTTTTCACAGCAGTTTCAGTAAGCGTACTGTTCATTCGTTTCTGTTCCAATTTACTTTTATCGCTCTTACAAGAAAACAATAGGACAATAAGGGGAAAAATCAATATGTTCTTCATCAAATTTTATATTTAGTTCAATTACATCGTGTTAAGATACATTAATTAACAGATTGGTTTATTTTTGCTATCCATGCAACATGTTAAACATATTACGAGTCCGCAGAACGCGCTAATAAAACAGATGTTACTCCTTAAAGAAAAATCTAGAGAACGACGAAAAACCGGACTTTTTATTCTTGAAGGGAGACGGGAACTACGCTTAGCAATAAAGGCTGGATATATCGTAGACACCTTTTGCTACTGCGATGCT
>JBLHNI010000189.1:0-6347 GCA_047650615.1 Maribacter sp. | reverse complement strand
TTCAAAAAAGAAGATTGTTTTTAAACCGCAGAGCTTGGCAAGCTCTCCTAAATTAGGTTTTAACAAATACACTCCAGCTTGTGCTCCTTTTAGTAAAGCATCCCCAGAAGTGTCGAGAATAAGTTTTACTTTTTTCTTTTGCGAAATTTTGGATACTTGGGCAAAAAAATCAATGGGCATACCTGGGCATAGACTTCCGCTGGCTACTAAGAAATCGCCTTCGGATAGCACCGTCTCCAATTGTTTCAAAGTGTTTTTCCATTCACTCTGGTTGACCATATGCCCTGGCATACCGAATCGGTATTGTTGGTTATTTACAGTGTCGGTTACAGAAAGGTTTTCACGTACCCAACCTTCCGTGGAAATTACCTGTTGTAGTATATCTAAATCAACGAGCATATCCCGCAGATGTGTACCTGTAGGACCTCCTGCCATGTACATGCATAATGAGGTTTCACCAAGTTCATTAAGTACGCGTGAAACATTGATACCCCCGCCACCAGCTTCGTAAATGGGATGGGCACATCGTAATTTACTATTCGGTTTTATTCCTGCGACCGTTGTGCTTTTATCAATGGCCGGATTGACCGTTAGCGTGATTATTTTTTTCATTCGTTTCTCCTTTTTGCCCATGTTTCATTTCAAATGTAATGCCAAGCCAAGAAACCTCATATGACCGATGTCATTGTTGAAAGAGCGCTTCTAAAATACCTTCGTTCAAAAGTATGAGCACTATGAAAGGGGTTTTAAAATTGGGAAGCATTTCAGGAATCAAAATCGAAGTACATTGGACGTTTATCTTATTGCTTATTTGGGTTGCTTTTTTGGAAATTAAGCAGGGAGCCAATCTTGATAGAATATTATTCAATGAAGCCCTAATCGTGGTCTTGTTTGTATGTGTGGTGCTGCATGAATTAGGTCATGCGTTAACCGCAAAGCGATTCAATATAAACACTAAAAAAATCATGCTATTGCCTATTGGCGGAGTTGCGACTTTAGAGAAAATGCCAGAAAAACCTGGACAAGAATTATTGGTGGCCTTTGCGGGCCCCGCCGTTAATGTGGTCATTGCCATTTTACTTGCGATAATAGTTCCGGTAAAAAGCTATTTTAACTTTGATGCTGTGGTATTGGAGGAGGTTTTGTACCAGCCTACTTTTCAAAACTTTTTGTTCTATCTCTTTATAGCCAATGTGATGTTGGTAGTCTTCAATTTAATCCCTGCGTTTCCTATGGACGGTGGTCGAGTGCTCCGAGCCTTACTATCTTTTAAATTAGGACGTGTAACAGCAACTAAAATCGCTGCGGGTATCGGGCAAGGGTTGGCGATTCTGTTTTTCATCCTTGGATTGTTCTTTAATCCGTTTTTGATATTAATCGCCTTTTTTATCTTTTTCGGAGCCTACGGCGAGAACCAGCTTGTAAAACAAAATTCGTTATTGGAAGGTCATGTCGCAAAGGAAGCTACCTTGAAGAATATCACGTTACTGTCCCCTACCAATAGTGTTCAAGAGGTCATAGATATTCTATTAGCAGGTAGTGAAAAAGATTTTGTGGTATTGGAAAACGAGAAAATCGTGGGTGTTTTGACCCAAAAAGCAATTATAGAGAATGCTAAAAAACCATCTCTTTTGGTAGGTGCTATTATGGATGAGACATTTCGCCTCATTGATGCATCCACAGCGATAACCATTGTCTTGGAATCCATCGGAAAAGAAAAGAAGGATTTTTTTCCCGTAACTGAAGAGGGCACACTCATTGGTGCAATAGATAGAACCAACATAAGCGAGTTCATACTATTAAAAACTTCAAATAGCTAGATTAATGTTTAAAGAATTGACTACACATTTTCGATGAAAAACTCATAGAAATAGGGCAGTATATAAAGTCAACGCCCTTATTGGTGTCAGGAGGTATCACGATTCTTCGTGAGGAGAGTGACGGTAATGAGCTGCTTCTCTATTATTTAGAGGATGGGGACACTTGTGCAATGAGCTTAGTCAATTAATCGTCCGCGCCGGCTTTCATTCCCAATTTTACATCCATTTTTTTAGATTCTTCCACTGAAGAATATAAAGGGAATCCTTTTAAGGTTGGAGTGTTTTCCAAGGTTTTTAGCAGAGTAAAATCATCCATCTCGGGTATGCGAAGGTGGCATCTGAACCAATGGTTTTTGTATAAACAACCCGTACATATCCCCAATATATTTTGGATGCTTGTCAAAGTCGACTATTAATATGTAATCTCAAAGAATAGAAACTAAAATGCTATACTTCTATCCATTACAATACGATTTCATTATCCAGCCACAGTTGTATGAGCGTATCGTTATTGGAAATATCCACAAGATGGAATTTGGAAAAGCTTTTAAAAACCCTTGATTCCTTGAGAGGTTCTATGCATACCGAAACTGGGGAAAGATAGTTGGAATGGATTAGAAGCAATTCGCCTTCGCGTTTTAGAAGGTAGCCCACATGGCCTGCGTCAAATCCAATAAAGTGGAGTCCCTCTTTGGTTAATCGATCTATTTCGTCAAATGCTTCCTCTGGAGTATCCTGTTTTACACTATAAATCTCTGCTCCGCAACTAATAACTTTAGCCTCGTCTATAGGGGATTTTTGTGCTAATTTATAACGATTTAGTTTTATGCCCATATCTCGCAGCGTGGTAGAGATGAAATAACCACATGCAATCTTGCCTTGGTTTGGTACACCGGTATGTCCTCCAAAACTCCAAGGAGTGCCGTACCAATGGGGAATGATTTTATCTACTAAATGAGTTGTGAATTCTGACTTGATGCTGTCAAGAGAAATTTTTCCCGACCGATGTCCTTCTTTCAAACGTTTTCGGAGTTGATCAATACCTGTTTTGATATCCGTGTAGGATACAGTATCCAAATCCGTTTCTAGTTTCGATTTCAAGGTGTCATTGAACACCACAATTTCAAAATTAGAAACAGGTTTTTCTTCAACGATGGTGTTGTCTATAGGCGATTCTATTCTTGGTGGCATGTTGACATCGAATCCAAGCAGCAGTAATAAGGAAAAAAATAACATGATTAGCTTTTTATGAATAAAAGGATGCCCTCAATAACTTTAACGGTTAATTCTAAAACGAATTTCAAAAGGAACGTTAAATTTCATATGTGACCCGACAAGCCTTACATTAAATACTAAGGTTGACTGCCCACCAGACTTCATAATCACGAGGTATCAATAGGCGATAACTCTGAAACCCTTGGTCTGCAATTTTTATGCCGATAATAGTATTATCCTCGTCATGTACATAACTCATAAAAATGAAGGAATGTCCATAAGGATCTAATTTTTTAACATCTACACCTTGTACTACCTGCTCATAGTCTTCTTTAAACCGCCAAACTTGCATGAGTGCTCCTGGTCTTAATTGACCACTCCAAATTCCTGATGTATCAACCAAGGTACCCATACCGGCATATGCAATAGCACCAGCATTGCCCTTACCCCTATATTTTTCTGGAAGGCTTCGCCATCTTTGGTGTGGCTCTGATGCAGATGCGTAAAGCATATTGAACACCTGTTTAGGGGTGAAGGATTTTGTGGCCATACTATAAGGTAAATCTTGATACAGCGAATGACCATGAACTTCTTTATACGCTTTTTCAAAACGTGTTTTGCTTACGGTAAGACAATGACCGCCGGGCATTTTCATTTTATTAATGAGATAATTTTCTACAATTTTATCCGCAACAGCGCTTTTAATACTTAAAAAAGCAGCCATTTCACGTTCTCCATTCATTCTAATTTTTTGTAAGCCAGCATCGCTGGAGACTAATTCTGGGGGTGTATTGACATCAGAATTTATAAAAATCTGGTCATGAACATGTAAACCGTATTCTTCTGTGGCAGTAGGTGTTGTGTTCCTTTTGCGAGTGCTAGACCGCTCTGATTCTTCATCCGTAACATTATTCCTTGTTTCCTCTTTAAGATTTTTTACCGAAGTACAGCTTAGAACAATTCCACACAATAAAAATAAACTTCCAACAGCTTTAAAAAGAGTATTTCTCATAATGGATATCATCAATATTTTACTATTCATTCCATCTTCTTTTCAGTTAAGGTTTTTCAGAACAAAAATGTTTTCAAAATTACTTTTTTATAAGTTCAATCAAGGTGATTTCTGGCCGCATACCCAATCTACCAGGAAAGCCCATCCATCCTAAACCCCGGGTCACGTAAAGGTATTGACCGTCTTGCTTATATAAGCCTGCCCAATGTTCGTATTTGTATTTGATTGGGCTCCATTTTTTGTTTTTAAGATTGATGCCCGCCTGCATCCCATGGGTATGTCCAGAAAGGGTAATTGCTATATCTGTATAATGTACCACTTCTTCTGGCCAGTGCGAGGGGTCATGTGATAATAAAATCTTAAATGAAATATCATTGACATTTTTCAACGCTTTTTCCAAATCCCCATATTGTTTAAAAGGTAGATTTTCCCAATTTTCTACACCGATTATAGCCATCTTTTCATTCTGATTTTCAATTAGGTCTGCATCATTCATCAATAGTTTAAAATCAATTCGTTTATAAAAATCCTGGATATTCTTAAAATTCAGTTGTTTTTCGACGTCGGACGGCCACTGGCTGTAATCGCCGTAATCGTGGTTTCCCAACACGGCATACTTTCCTTGCTTAGCGGATAATTGACTTAAAACGGAATCCCAACCTCTTAGTTCCCATGCAAAGTTGTTTACCAAATCTCCCGTAAAAAAGATAAAATCTGGCTTTAGATGGTTTATTTTTTTGATGGCATCCTCTAGAATATGATACTTGAAGTTGAAACTGCCCAAATGAAGGTCAGATATATGTACGATACGTAAACCTTTAAAATGTATTGGCAACCTCTCGCATTTCAATTTAATATAATGCACCTTAAAACGATATACCGCACTAAAGACGGCATAAAGAATTACAAAAAACGGAAGAAAACCTGAAAAAACACCAACAAGCGGTATTATGATTAGGGACTCCTTTTCGGAAAATACAAAATGAGTAAAATACAGGATGCTGATTACCATTACAAAAATCAGTTTGGGGATGAAGGATGATACCGTTAGCCCGTACAGCCTCGATATCAGAAGTTGTTGACGTTCAGGAGCTACCAATTCTAGTTTTATTTTTAGCAGTAAGATGGACGTTATCAAGCCAATCGTAAAAATCCAAAATGCAGTATAAATGCTGTTTTTAAGTATTATGGATGTAATTGGCCGGGTTATGGATAACAACCAATAGAAAGCCAAGATATCTATGAGTAATATTACCAGACATAGAAGAACAATTGTAAAAAAAGAGTAGGACCGCATATTTTATTGCTTTACGGCATCTTCGCCATTACCTCTTCTTGTATCCTTTAGGGCGTAAAAATATCCTTTTACGTCGGCTACCCAAGTATCGTACATAAAGACCAGTGCAATCTCTTCCAAAGTTTCCAAGAGACCTAGGGCAATCATAAAATAGAACAGCCAATACACCGGGCCATAAAATAAGAGCCATAAAATGAATACTGCCTGAACAACGGCAGAGGTTTTTGCCAGATAGGTATGAAAGGAGGTCGCCTTACCGTATTTGATAAAAGCGATTACTATTTGAAGTAGGTAAGGCACAAATGCAATAAGAATGAGTAGAATGTTCGCCTTGATGAAGGCGATCTCGAAGACGACAAGGCCTATTAGACCCATGGTAAAAGTCAATTGGTCACCAATAGAATCCAATTGTGAACCTCTGGCACTAGTGATTTTAAGTTTCCTTGCCAAATACCCGTCTATAGCATCAGTACTGTAGCTAATGAGTAAAAACCAAGTAAAGAATTCTCGTTCTCCGTACCATAATAGTATTACCAGTAAAGGAATAGCGGCAACACGGTAAAATGAAAACCAGTCGGCAATATTAAATTTTTTGAAACTCCACATAGGTTCTGTTAAGATTTACTAGTTTGTGCCGCTATTTATAGGCCATGGTTGAAGAATAGAATCTTAACCTAAAACTAGCGGATAGTTGGGATTTTCAAAATGATAAATATCATACTTGACCACATTGAAAAACCCATTGCCAAAATGGATTAGTAAGGAATTGAGAAGAAATCTTTTACGCTTTATGATCATCCCCCATTTTTTAGGACAGTTTATAGCCTAATTTAAGTTCTGATTTATATTCATTATGCGGCTTTTAGTTGTTTAATCAAATACCTTTTAAAAGGTATTGTATATCCGTTTAGTGTCCATTAGCTGTAATGCTTGCTATGACGAGCCTATCGAAAATTCTTTCTCCAAAGTACCTTCTATTGAGCTTATAAATGAACTCATTTAA
>JBLHNI010000188.1:0-6388 GCA_047650615.1 Maribacter sp. | reverse complement strand
AATTATATTTTGGCTAGATTTTTGATTACTTTTTAATATGAATAAAAACGCTATTTTCTTTCTTTTTTTATTACCAAGCATGTTGCTGGCCCAAAAGATTAGTCTTATCAAGGGCGCGATAACCGAAAATGTGGTGGTAAACGATTCGTTACAGGAAACTTTTTCTGTGTATTTGCCAACGACCTTCGATACGTCCCAAACCTGGCCTATTGTATTTGTATTTGATATGGAGGGTAAGGGGAAGCAGGCAATTTCCATGTTTAAGGATGCTGCGGAGCAAGAGGGCTATGTTCTGGCTACGTCTAATAATACCAATGATACCTTATCGTTATCAAAGAATATTCTCATTGCCAATAGATTCTTGAATGCAGCCTATGACTTGTTACCGCTGCAAAAGGAACGTGCTTATACCGCGGGCTTTTCAAATGCTGCAAGGTTTGCATCTATAATTCCAAACTTCATTAAGGGGATTAAAGGGGTTGTTTCTTGTGGTGCAGCTGCTGGAAATATGGAAATTCTTAGTTCAAAGAATCCGTTTTATTTCGTGGGAATTGTAGGTCGGGAAGATTATAATTTCATTGATATGCTGGAAACCCGTAAGGTGCTTGATGGATTAAAGTTCCCCAATCAACTGCTTTTATTTGATGGAGGTCATGAATGGCCATCCACAGCCATGATTACCAATGCATTGCATATATTGACTTTATCTGCTATGGCCAAGGGAAAAGCACCTAAAGATGAGCAAATGATGGCGGCTTCCTATAGCCTGTCACTAATAGCTGCCAATACCCTATTTTCTGATGAAAAACCATTGTTAGCGGAGCATGAACTATCGGAAATGATTAGAATATATAATCCTTTGATGGAGTTGGATTCTTTAAATAGTATTCGAAAACAAGTACGTAAAAGCAGCTCTTTTAGAACAAAAAGACGAAATCAAAATAGTGTTTTGCTTAAGGAAAGTTTTACTAAAGAGGATTATGTGTACTTTTTGGAAGAGGACGTGATGACCTACAATTACAATAACTTGGGTTGGTGGATTTACCAAATGGACGAGCTAGACAAACTAGGCAAAAGCGCCAGTTTTTATAACCAACAAATGTCTCATAGACTTCGGGGCTATGTAAATGCGTTAATCGAGGATACCATAGATATGATCGCGTCCGATGATAAAGTGGTTGATGTAGAAGCTTTGACCTTTTTATACATGTTAAAGACCGCAACAGAACCACAAAATTTTGTGTATTACCTTAATGTTATTTCTAATAGTGCAGAGGTAGAGGATTATGGTACGGCACTTTTTTATCTAGAAGAATTATTAAAAAAGGGGTATAAAAATAAGACAGCGTTGTATGCTTTAGAGCACACGTCTTTGTTCAGGATTACACCCGAGTTTAATACTTTGATAGAGAAATATTTAAACAGTGCGCGTTATGATATTATGGTAGACTAAGATGTGGTACGGTGTTCAAACCCCAATCTATGACCAATTCTTTGGCTAGGGGAATTGTAACTTCTTTACCGTATAAAAGCTCACAAAGATAGAGTGCGGCCTCGAAGCTTTTGGCACCACCGGCGGAGGTAATATATTTGCCGTCAGGTACGAAAAGAAAACTGTCCTTTATGCTTGAATGGGGAAACATTTTTCTGTAGCTACCAATATCACTTGGAAAGAGGGGTAGAAACAATATCGTCTAAAATTTCTGTTTTTGCCAATACAAAAGCCCCGTCGCAACGGCTTGTCATAAAAAGTACCTTCTGGTCTACTTTTTTTATAAAATTCAATAATAGACTATCCTTTAGGTCGGTATCCAAATGATGTTCTGCGCTAGGCACTACCAAAATATCTATGTTGGGGATGGAATCTTTGGTGTAGTCAAAATCAGGCAAAAAGCGAATTCCTTCAAACGAAGTTACCGGCGCTAGCGTCTTTGCTGCCGTAAACATGTTCATAGCTATGATGTCTTCTCTATACTGGGTGTGTTAAAATATATCGTAAGGTGCTGTAAACTCTATATTGTAAACTCCATCCATGATAAGAAACGCGACATTGTATCTATCGGGTTTCAATTCTTACGTAAAACGGGTTTCAGTGATTTTAGGGTGTTTTTCATCTGAGCAGCTTATGGTGAATACGAAGAAGACTAAAAAGCATAAAAAAAGCGTTTAATCGTTTGGTAAAGTACAATGAAATTCAAAAAGCACTTCAGCTAAAAGTGTATTTTTGTTTAAAATATGAAGACATGCGCTTATTTAAGATGACTTTACTGTTTTTACTAGCAACCTTCTTAGCTTGTAAAGAAGGTAAGAAATACCATGATGTAAAAGAGAAAAATACCCCCGTAGCTAAATCTGATAAAATGGCAGCGATTCTTGAATTTCAGGAGGATTTAAATGCAGAGTTCAAAAATCCCGAAGAATCCCCGTTAGCAGATAGATTTCGTATAGATTTTGAGACACTCGATTTTTTTGCACCGGATACGAATTATGTGATTGTCGCAGCTTTGGAGCGGACGCCGGAGGCACTGCCATTTTTAATGCCCACTAATACAGATAGAAAGTCGCAAGAAAAGGTTTACGGTATTGCAATATTTAGCTTGAACGGTAAAGAGCATACGTTGGAAATCTATCAGAATGCAGAATTGACTCAAGAAAAAGGCTATGAAGATTATCTCTTTTTACCCTTTACTGACCAAACCAATGGCAAACAAACGTATGGTGGGGGGCGTTACCTTGATTTGAGAATGCCACAAGGGAATACCATTGTATTAGATTTTAATAAAGCCTACAATCCCTATTGTGTCTATAACAAGAAGTATTCCTGTCCTTTGGTGCCTGCGGTTAATGCTCTAGCTACGAGCGTACTTTCTGGAGTAAAGGATTTTAAAAAAAAGTAAAAGGAAGGGCGAGTTTTTAAAACTAGCCCTTCTTGTTTGAACTATAAAAATCAACCATTAATTTATCTTACACTAGAAGGAGTAAATAGCTGCTAGAACAAATGAACTTAAGCTGCTAAGTGGTTCTCCATCACCATTAACGAAAGTAGCGTCTTCAGAAGTACTGTCTAAACGAAATTCTGGCTTAATCATAAGATTACCAATAGTAGCGCTTCCTGTTAAAGTTACCGCGAAAACGCTAGCATCTCCTACTGCATCCACTGCACCAATAGCTCCAAAGAAATCGGTCTCTGCAAAATATTCCCCACGTAATCCAATGGTGAAATTCTCAGAAGTTGCTAACTGTGGGTAAACTGCTACGCCTGCAAAGCTTCCTATGCCGTCTTCGTCATCGCCGCTAAACATTGCAGCGTTCAACCCAAGAAAGAATTTATCAGAAATATCAACTCCACCCGTGTAATCAATTTCAAAAGACCCATTATCTATAAGTAGGTTCGCATATTGTCCGCTATACCCTAATTGTACGCCATATGCATACTGTCCTGTAGGATTAAATTCCGTTAAATCCGTTGGGTTCATTACTGCTAACATTAAACTTAGGTCATCGGATAAAGTAAAATCTGCTTTTATACCCGTATGAGAGAATGGCCCGTAAGAAAAAAGGTATGAAGTACTGTAGTTAAAGTTGGCTGTTGGAGAAATAACCTCATACCCTAAAAAGGTATTAAAGTTACCAAAGGTTAATTTAACTTTGTCTGTTACATTCCAATAGGCGTATAACTGATTTAGGATATCGCCAGTTGATGAATACATAGGCGAGGCGAAAATAGCATCTGTACCTCTTGGGCCAAATACTAAATCTGCAACAAAACCTACTTTCTCACCTTCATAGCTGCCGATTACATTTGCCATGCCTAATGCGAAACCGGGAAGATTAGCGAAAGAACTGCCAGGCGCTTGTGCATCTAGTCCATTACCAGCGTTAAGATTTGCTCTGTAATATGCGTCTATAGAACCGCTTACGGAGAATTTTGATTTTTCTTCTTCATCCTGAGCAAGAACAGAGGTTAAAGAAAAGATAATTAGTGATGATAGAAATATATTTTTAACGAATTTTGTTAAGGTAATCGCTTTCATAAGTTCTAATTTTATAATCCTTAATTGGATTGTTTTAATTGAGTAAATTGAATTTGTTGAAAAGGTTATATAACGGAGCGTTCTGCAAAACGCTCCGTTTCCATTTTATATGTATTAATCGTTTGTGAAGTCAGGGTATGCGTCCATTCCGTGTTCATGAATATCCAAGCCTTCTAACTCTTCTTCCTTGGAAACACGTAGACCCAGTGTTGCTTTTAACACGCCTAAAATAATACTGGAGGTTATTACACAGAAAGCTCCTACGATCAAAACGCCATAAAGCTGCGTTAAAAATTGATCTCCTCCAGCTTTAGCTCCAAAAACACCTACGGCAAGCGTACCCCAAATACCACAGATGAGGTGTACGGTTACCGCGCCAACTGGATCATCCAATTTTAATTTATCTACTAAAGCTACGCCTAGAACTATGATGATTCCAGCTAAGAATCCAATTGCCACTGCTTCGTTTGGTGACATAAGATCTGCGCCAGCAGTAATACCTACAAGGCCACCAAGAATGCCATTAAGGAACATAGTTAAGTCAAGATTTTTATAAAGGATAGTAGAAAGAATCATAGCGCCAAAACCTCCTGCCGATGCAGCCAAACTTGTAGTAACCAATACCAAGGAAGTTAGTTCCGGATCAGCAGAAAGTACAGAACCGCCATTAAAACCAAACCATCCTAACCAAAGAATTAAAACGCCTGCGGTTGCCATAGGGATGCTGTGACCAGGAATTGCTTTTGGTTTACCATCTTCCCCAAATTTACCTATTCTTGCTCCTAATAGCGCTATGGCTACTAAGGCAGCCCATCCGCCAACAGAGTGCACGAGTGTAGAGCCTGCAAAATCGTAGAACCCCGAAGAGTCAAGGAAACCACCGCCCCACTTCCAAGCGCCTACTATAGGGTATACCAATCCTACATAGATAACAGTAAATATCATGAACGAACCAATTTTGATACGTTCTGCAACCGCTCCGGAAACGATAGTTGCTGCTGTTGCCGCGAACATTCCTTGAAAAAGGAAATCTGTCCACCATGTGTAGCCACCACTCGCGTATTCTACTGTCATGCCACCTTCTGGGGCTGCAATTCCAAATCCTGCAAATTTAAGAAGGCCCATATCTCCATCTTCAAAACCTGGGTACATTAATTTAAATCCAAAAGCGTAATATAGAAGAAGTCCTCCTGTGATTATAAAGATGTTTTTAAATAGTATGTTTATAGTGTTCTTTTGCCTAGTAAGTCCTATTTCTAAAAAAGCAAATCCAGTATGCATAAAGAATACCAAAGCGGTAGCCAACATCATCCATACATTATTTGCTGTAAATAATCCTGCGTCCATTTTTAAAAGTTTTAGTTTATTGTTGTATATTTTTTAGAAAGCTCTAGTTAATGCCTGCCTGTCCGTTCTCTTTTGTTCGTATTCGGTACGCTTCGATCACATCAGATACAAAGATTTTACCATCTCCAACATTTCCGCTGTAAGCCGCTTCTAAAATAGTGTCCACGGTTTTTTGTAAAAATTCGTCAGATACAACTACAGACAGATATCTTCGCTGTATGTCTGCGGTGCTGTAGGAAATTCCTCTGTATACATGACCTTGTTTTTCATTTCCAACCCCAGTTACATCCCAGTAACTAAAGAAATTAACCTCAATTTGATGTAATGCCTTCTTGACATCATCAAATTTGGATTTTCTGATAATTGCTTCGATTTTTTTCATTTTAATATTGGTTTTGTGATGGCTAAATGTATGTTAAAATTTTAACACTATATTTATTTAGGGGTATATTCCTCGATTTTTGCACTAATATGAATTTATACCCTATAAAATTATGGGTATACCTTAATTATTAATATTTAATTATGGATATAATTGCTAGGTATAGTCAGAATGAGTCTAAAAATAGATATAGATTATAAAAAACCCTTTTTTGATAAAGAATAGGTAGTATATTGGCAAAAAGGATGAAAATTATTTAAAATTGAAGAAATTCAAAGCAGAATGTTAGTTCTATAACAATTTGGAAATCCACAGGCCAAGGGTTACAGCTATTATCCCTACAAGGATGCTGCAAATGGTATAAAATGAAAAATGGAGTAAGTCTGAGTTCTTTAGAAATAGATGCCCCTCAAGGGCAAAAGTAGAAAAAGTGGTAAAGCCACCACAAAATCCAGTGATAAGTAAAATAGTTTGATTTTGGGAAATTAAATCGTTTTTCATGGATAAACCTAAAATAAAACCAATAAGAAGGCAACCAAGAATGTTCACAGAGAACGTTCCAAGATAGAAATTAGAAAAATAAGGATTAAGTGTTTTGGACATCCAGAATCGGAGTACACTTCCC
>JBLHNI010000187.1:0-6407 GCA_047650615.1 Maribacter sp. | reverse complement strand
AATTATGAGCTCTCCCAAAAACAATATGATATTGTTAAAATGCAAACGGTAAATGATGATGAGCTACGTATAACGTCCTTGTCAGGGTTGGATACGGATTTAGCCAGAATGCAAAAAACCTTAGGTATGGTGTACCAGCGTTTGGATCATCTCAATGTCCGCGCTCCTGCTGATGGCCAATTAGGCTTTTTAGATGCCGAAATAGGACAGAATATTGCCCAAGGGCAGCGCATAGGACAGCTCAATGTGCTGACAGATTATAAAATAGAGGCAGATATAGATGAACATTATATAGATCGTGTAAAAAGAGATTTGAGTGCTATATTGGAACGTAACGGAAAGGATTACAAACTTAGGGTTAGAAAAGTATATCCTGAAGTTCGAAACGGTAGGTTCAGGGTAGATTTAGTTTTTACCGAAGATAGACCAGAAACCATCCGTACCGGACAGAGTTATAACATCAAATTACAATTGGGCGAGTCTAGTGATGCACTGTTATTGCCCAAAGGAAGTTTCTTTCAAAGTACAGGAGGGCAATGGATTTTTGTTGTAACGCCTGGAACAGATGAAGCTATAAAAAGAAACATACGAGTAGGGAAACAGAACGCGAGGCACTATGAGGTATTGGAAGGGCTGCAGGCTGGAGAAGAAGTTATTATAAGTAATTATGATTCCTTTGGAGAGGCAGAGCGTATCGTGTTAAAATAAATTAGAAAAAATAGCAAACCGTATTATAAAAAGAATTTGAACAACAGCAAAAGCATAACAAAATGATAACAATCAAAGATTTAAAAAAGAGCTTTAAAACAGAAGAGGTGGAAACACTTGCTTTGAACAACGTAAACCTAAAAGTAGAAGATGGCGAATTTGTGGCTATTATGGGACCATCGGGTTGTGGTAAATCTACCTTATTGAATATTATTGGGATGCTGGATAATCCTACAGAAGGCAGTTATAATTTCGCTAGTCATGAAGTAGCTGGGTTAAAGGAAAGTCAACGTACGCAATTGCGTAAAGGGAATTTAGGCTTTGTGTTTCAGAGTTTTAATCTAATTGATGAGCTTACCGTTTATGAGAATGTAGAATTGCCATTGATCTATCTAAAAATGGGAAAAGCGGAGCGAAAGGAAAAAGTAATGAAAGTATTGGAACGGATGAAAATTGCGCATAGGGAAAAACACTTTCCACAGCAATTATCCGGGGGACAGCAACAACGTGTGGCTATTTCTAGAGCCGTAGTGACCAAACCAAAACTAATTCTTGCAGATGAGCCAACCGGTAACTTGGATTCTAAAAATGGTATAGAGGTAATGAACCTTTTGACAGAATTGAACCAAGAAGGTACAACCATAGTGATGGTTACGCACTCTGATAGGGATTCACACTATGCCCATAGGATAGTTAATTTATTTGATGGTCAAGTAGTAACGGAGAGTCAAAATAGAGCTATTGGGGCGATGATGTAAAATCCATCTAGCCATTCATCGCCGTAGAATTAAATGCTGGGCGTTGATAGGAATGAGTAAAAAACAACTCCCTGTCATCCTGAGCATAGTTGAAGGGCAAATGGGGGTGGACTACTTTAGTGTAGACAGAAGAATTTTGTGATTAAGTTGAGAGACTAATCTGCTTTTTATTTTGCAAGGGCTATCCATTCAGGCTTGCTTAAAACTAGGATAGCATAATAAAATAACACTAGGAGTTTATTCATCAATCTATGTTGAACTAGGTTCAGCATAAAAATCAAAGTGTATTACAATCGGCCATTAATCACGGTCATTTGGAGCAGTTGAAGTGCGTTGAAAGTAGGGTTGATTTATCAATCAGAAATACGGAAACCAATACAGTAAGTGAAGCTGAACATCATGATAAAAAACTATTTTAAAATTGCATGGCGGAACATCGTAAAGAATCTAGGATATTCCATAATTAACATTGGCGGTCTAGCCATAGGAATGGCTTGTTTTCTGCTAATAGCTCTGTTTATTAGAAACGAACTTTCCTATGACAGCTACCACGAAAAAGGGGATAATATTTACCGGATTGTGCATCATGACAATGAGGGTAAACAGATTTGGGGAAATGCTCCTGTCGGCCCTGCGTTAAAAAAGGATTTTTCTGAGGTGGTAGAAATAGTTCAATTTTCTGGTAGGTCGGATATTTTGTTGGAGTACAACGAACGTTCTTTTCAAGAAGGCAATTCATTTTATGTGGATGAGACCGCTTTTGATATTTTTAGTTGGCCCTTGCGCTCTGGTAATCCCAAAACTGCGTTAAAAGACCCATATACTATAGTACTTACGGAAAGTACAGCTAAAAAGTATTTTGGAAACGAGAATCCTATTGGTAAAACTATGGATGGTGTTGGAGGGAGAGCAAATGATGGTATTTATACAGTTACTGGTGTTATGAAGGACGTACCTGCTAACTCACATTTTTCTTTTGATGTGCTTATGTCCATGAGCTCTTTTTATCAGTCGCGATCAGAAATTTTTGAGTCGTGGGGCTATGTAGATTTTTATACCTATTTTTTGGTAAGCGATAATTTTAATCAACAAGCTTTCCAAGGGAAAATGCCTGAATTTTTAAAACGAAATCGTCCCGAAGAGAATGCAGATTATTTTTATGACCTTTCTTTTGAACCCTTAAAAGACACCTATTTAAAATCGGCTGCTGCACGCCAGCCTGGTGTTACAGGTAGCCTCGCCAATATTTATATTTTCGCGCTCATAGGTCTGTTTATCCTGATTATTGCCTGTATCAACTTTATGAATTTGGCCACTGCGCGGTCTTTGGAAAGGGCCAAGGAAGTAGGGGTAAGAAAAGTAATTGGGGCGGATAAAAAAGGCTTGCGTTATCAGTTTTTGGGGGAGTCCCTACTTATGGTGCTGCTTGCTTCCATTTTAGGTTTAGTATTGGTAATGATAAGTCTTCCCACTATGCGGAGTATTACCGGTAAAGCGTTTCTTTCTTCTGAAATTTTTAATGTTTTTAGTCTTTCATTATATTTTGGCATTGCTTTGTTGACAGGTTTGCTAGCAGGCTTGTATCCCGCTTTTGTACTGTCCAATTTTAAACCGTCCAGTGTACTTAAAGGAGTTTTTAAAAGCTCAAAACAGGGCATAAACCTAAGAAAGGGTTTGGTTATTTTTCAATTTTCACTCTCCATTGCTCTGATCGCCAGCACGGTTATTGTTTATTTTCAGTTGGGATTTATGTTGAATAAAAATTTAGGCTTTGATCAGGAGCAACAACTGGTCATCGATTTTAATTGGGATGGTCAAGTACTTGATAATATGGAAACCATTAAAAGTGAGTTTATGAACCTTCAAGAAGTAGTTTCGGTCGCAGGTTCCCGTACCGTGCCTGGAAGTCACTTTCCTGGCGCAGGAACAGATATTGAAACTTTTGAGGGCAGTATGGAAAATTTTAGTCCTTTTTTGTACGAGATAGACTTTGACTTTATTCCACATTACAACATAGAAGTAGTGGCCGGAAGAGCATATTCAAGGGAGTTCGTGACAGATTCTGTTTCCTCTTTATTGGTCAACGAAGCGGCCGCTAGAAGTTTTGGTTATGCCAACCCTGCGGATATTATTGGGAAACGTTTTCAACAATGGGGCCGAGAAGGAACTATTATTGGTGTGGTAAAGGACTTTAATTACATGTCTTTACATCAAGCTGTGGCACCGTTGACCTTGCGTTATTCTAAATTTGGCAAGTACCTATCAATGAAAGTCAAATCCAGCAACATGCAACAGGGCATTTCCAATATTGAGCAAAAATGGGCAGAACTGGCTCCGCACCGTCCGTTTCTTTATACTTTTTTGGATGAATCCTTTAATACGCAATACGAGGCCGACATCAAGTTTAGAAAATTATTTACTTTATTTTCCTTCTTGGCTATTTTTATTGCCTGTTTGGGTCTGTTGGGGTTAGCCACGTATAGCGCCGTGCAACGCACCAAGGAAATAGGAGTCCGTAAAGTTTTAGGTGCTGAGGTGTCCAGTATCGTAAAGCTATTATCTATCGATTTTATTAAGCTAGTTTTGATAGCCATCGTTGTAGCCACTCCCTTCTCATGGTATGTCATGGATAAATGGCTTCATGTATATGCCTACCAAATAGATATTAGTTGGTGGATTTTCGCTTTGGCTGGAGGCATAGCATTGTCTATCGCATTAGCAACAGTAAGTTTTAACGCGATAAAAGCAGCGAGGGCTAATCCAGTTAAAAGCTTAAGGACAGAATAGCATATTAAAGCTTAGAAGCAGTGCTTCATAAAACAAGAAAAACAAGAACTATGTTCAAAAACTATCTAATTATAACTTGGAGAAACCTTTTTAGAAACAAAGCGTACTCTGCTATCAATATTGGCGTGTTGGTCTAATATTAGTTGGATTGGGAATCCTTACAGGATTGGTTTCAGGAATTTACCCTGCTATTATTTTATCGTCAATAAAACCTATTAAAGCTTTAAAAAGTGAGACTATCTTGCAATCGGGTAATGGAGCTTTTAGGAAGGTTCTGGTTGTTTTTCAGTTTATAGTTTCAATAAGTCTAGTAGCTACAGTTATTATTGTGACCCAGCAATTTCGATTTGCGCAGAATAAAGGCCTTGGTTTTCAAAAAAATAATCTACTGGCCCTAAGAATAGGTACAACCGAAGCTTCCAGTAAGTTTGAATCGCTTAAAGCCTCATTTTTAAATATTCCAGGGATGGTAAATGTATCCAGTGGAAATTATGCACCTTCTGAAGTTATTTTAAATGATAATGGATTGTATTTGCCTAGTGGGAATCGCGAAAACAATACTGTTGTAAAAAGACAGGGTATAAGCGAAGGTTATTTTGAAACCATGAATGTTCCATTACTGAAAGGAAGAGATTTTACAACAGCAGATACCACAGACCAAATCATTGTAAACCAAGCTACGTTACGGATTTTTAATATTAAGAAGGAAGATGCCTTGAGTTCAAGTTTAGTGCAAAGTTTTGATGATGAGACCTATGAAATGCGAATTGTTGGCGTTACTAAAGATTACCATTTTGCATCACTTAAAGATGAAATTGCTCCCCTTTTTTTATATAAGGAAAACGAACCAAACTGGTTATTTCTAAAAACGCAAAGTAATCATTATCAGCAGTTATTGTCTAATTTAGAACAACAATGGAAAGCCACGGTGAAAAACGTACCCTTTGACTACAGATTTGTAGACAAAGAAGTGGAGAAGCTGTATGGTGAAGAAAAGCGTTTGGGCCAAATTTATATGGTGTTTACTATTCTAGCCATACTCATTAGCTGTTTAGGTCTTTTTGATCTGGTTTCCTTTGTGGCGGAACAAAAGAAAAAGGAAATAGGTATTCGAAAAGTATTGGGTGCTAGTATTGGCTCTGTAGTTCAGTTATTAACTAAAGATTTTGTAAAACTGGTGGGTATTGCTTTTTTAATTGCAACACCGATAGCCTATTACTTTATACAGCGTTGGTTAGAAGATTTCACCTATCGTATAGATATACAATGGTGGGTATTTATATTGGCAGAAGGTTTTGCATTGCTAATCACCTTTTTGACTGTTGGTTTCCAATCGCTTAAATCGGCCGTTGCCAACCCTGTAAATAGTTTACGTACGGAATAAAATAATCTTAAATTTTCACCTAAAGGAAGAAGTATCACTGGTTGGTTATCAATCTATTTCTGTAAATATATTATACAAGTTATGTCCAATTAATTTACAGTTAAAATTGTTTATTTTATTTAATTGTCTGATAATTAGCTAGTTATTCATTTGGCACGAAAATAGACTTTATACGTATGTAATACATAAGAACATTAATCAAAACAATCATCAATCATGTTTAAAAACCATATTAAAATAGCTTTGAGAAGTATAAAAAGGCAACCTTTTTTTACCTTTCTAAATACGTTCGGACTTGCTATTGGTATGGCCGGAGGTTTACTAATTTCATTATATATTTATGATGAATTAAGTTATGACAAGATGTTTGCCGACGCGGATCGTATCCATAGAATTGATGCTGACATTAAATTTGGTGGAGACGCGCGAGAATTCGCAGTAACTCCGGCTCCTATGGCAGAGGCATTACTAAATGATTTTTCGGAAATAGAGTTAGTTACACGTTTTAGAACACGGGGTAGCGTACTAGTACGTAAAGCAAATGACCAAACCAATGTAAAAGAAGAGCAGACTACTTATGTGGATGCAACATTTTTTGAAATGTTTGGTGTAGAATTATTGGAAGGGGATGTAAAAACGGCGTTAAAGGACCCAAATACGATAATACTTACCAAAACTGCTGCAGAAAAGCATTTTGCCGTACGTAGTGCAATAGGACAAAACTTAATACTTGATAATGAAGAACTCTATACCGTAGTAGGAGTCATAAA
>JBLHNI010000186.1:0-6421 GCA_047650615.1 Maribacter sp. | reverse complement strand
TGTCGTGGATATTAATTTGGGATATGTGCGTAGATATGGGAAGGATTGGAGGCTTATTGGAGTTTTAACCCCAAGGCTGGCATCTACATTAATAAATCCTCTTGAAAATGGTGATTTTTCGATAAATGCTACTATTGGAGGGTTTAGGGATAGGCCCTACTTAGATAAGCCTACGCGATTGGTTTTAGGTATAGCATACAACTCTGCGGTAGCGCTAAGAGTTCCATTGCCAGTGGTTTACTTTGAAAAAAGGTTTAGTCCTAGCTGGTCGTATATTATTGGAGTGCCAAAGACAGGAATGAAATATCATTTTAAGGAAAAGCATATCATACAGACAGAGTTTATATTGGATGGCTATTTTGTAAACCTTCAAAATAGTACTGCTTTGCCCGATGCCACATTTGCTTCGTCCATATCTTCCTCCGCAGCAGTGGTAACCATAGGTTATTCCTATAATATTACTAAGGAAATGTCTTTTTATGGATTTTTCGGACATACGATTTTTCAATTAGGTGTGCTGAGGGATGAGGAAAGAAATGATATTTTCACATTGAACGATGATCCAAGCTTTTATATGAGAGCGGGGTTCAGAATTGGACTTTAAATAAACAATAAAGATTATGTCAAAAATTTTAGTTATCGAGGATGAGGCGGCAATAAGGCGTGTATTGGTTAAAATATTATCTGAAGAGAACGATGCCTATTTGGTAGAAGAAGCAGAAGATGGCCTAAAAGGATTGGAAACGATAAAGAATAATGATTACGATCTTGTTTTATGCGATATTAAAATGCCTAAAATGGACGGTGTTGAAGTCCTGGAAGCTGCAAGAAAACTGAAGCCTGAAATTCCCTTTATTATGATTTCCGGGCATGGCGATTTGGATACAGCGGTAAACACGATGCGGTTGGGTGCTTTTGATTATATTTCTAAACCACCCGATTTAAATAGATTGTTAACTACCGTTAGAAATGCATTGGACCGTAAAGAACTTGAAGTGGAGAATAAAATCCTCAAAAAGAAGGTCAGTAAAAATCATGAAATGATTGGTGAGAGTAGCGGTATAGACGCTATTAAGAATATGATAGAAAAAGTAGCCACTACAGATGCTCGCGTATTAATTACAGGTGCTAACGGAACGGGAAAGGAATTGGTTGCACATTGGCTTCATCAAAAGAGCCAAAGAAGTGCAGCTCCTTTTATTGAAGTTAACTGCGCTGCCATACCATCAGAACTTATAGAAAGTGAGTTGTTTGGTCATGTAAAAGGGGCGTTCACCTCTGCGGTAAAAGATCGTGCCGGTAAATTTGAGGCAGCGAACAAGGGTACCATATTCTTGGACGAAATAGGTGATATGAGTCTCTCTGCCCAAGCTAAAGTTCTAAGGGCATTGCAAGAAAGTAAGATTTCTAGAGTGGGAACGGACAAGGATATAAAAGTGGATGTACGCGTATTGGCAGCTACTAATAAAGATTTGAAACATGAAATAGCGGAGGGTAACTTCCGTGAAGATCTTTATCACAGGCTTGCCGTAATTCTTATTCAAGTACCTTCTTTAAACGAGAGAAGAGATGATATACCATTATTGATTGAGTATTTCTGTAAAAAAGTGACCTCTGAGCAAGGGATTCCACTAAAGACCTTTAGTGACAAGGCTGTTAAACTACTTAAAGCTTACGATTGGACAGGAAATATCAGGGAGTTGAGAAATGTTGTAGAGCGTCTTATTATATTGGGCGGTACGGAAGTTTCGGAAGATGATGTGAAATTATTTGCCAGCAAGTAGATTTCAATAGCATTTGCTTGGGTTAATTATTTTTAAGATTTCTGAACTGTTTACTACTTAACTTTTGTGACTGTAATTGAATTTTGTTCACGTTCAAAACCTTCGCTGCCTTAGTTTTTAGTAGGGTATTTAGAGACAATTAGGAATTCTAAGTAAGGCATCTGCGGTAATCTCTTTAGTTCTTAGATTGTAATATTTTTTACCTTCGGATAAATCGCTTTTAAGTAATTCCTTTTCACAATTATCAAAGATATTTTTAGCAAAGGCACGAGCCTCTTTACAATTTACCGACTCTACTATTTTTTGAAGAGAAGCTTTATATTTTTTTAAGGAAAAATCAATTTTTTCGTTCAATGATGTAACATCTTGTTCTTCTAGTAAGGTTGCTTCATTTTTGGTTGGAATTATTGTATTAAGTGCGAGTACCTTATTACCATATTTACTTTGATGCAAATCGTGTGTATCAAGTGCTTCTAGTCCGTTTAGAGTGTGTTTTAAAGAGCGTTCCAGTAACATGCGGGTAGCACCTAAAGAAGTAGCCTTAATTGCTAGTTTAAGATCTCTTAAACCTTCTTCTAAATCAATTTCAGCATATTCGCAACCGCATATCGTTAACTGATTTTTAGACTTTTCAATGGCATTCAATGCTTTATATGCAAAAAACCGAGCTTTATTTATATCCTCTTTTGCAATGGCAGTTTCCGTTTGGGATTTAGCAAAGCCAATATTAGATCCGGCATACGCGCATTCCATGTTAGATTTGAAAGAAGAAAATAGCAGCAGCACAACGCCACTGATGAAGATATAGGTCTTATTCATCATTAAGATTTAGTTGGGTAAAATTTGGGACTTTTCACCGGTATAAAATTACTTCGAGAATGGCAATTTGGAATATATTATTCGATGGAAAACACCTACTTGGCCTTTAATTAGGTAAAATGTTTAAATCATATGGTGAACCGCATATTTTTTTAACATTTGATTGTATTTCATCGATTAAAACTTTTATATTTCCGTGTGGATTATATAAAAACAGAAGAATATCGTGCAGGAACTAGTACTAAAATAGCGAGCATAGCAACCTATGAAGACTTTGGTCGTTCGGGAAAACAACTGAAAAGAGATTTACAAAAGACCAGAAAACGACTAGGGGAGTTCCAGGATAAGTTGTATGCTCACAACAAGTATAGTGTTTTGGTTTGTTTGCAGGGAATGGATACTTCGGGTAAAGATAGTTTGGTGCGCGAAGTGTTCAAAGATTTTAATGCAAGAGGCGTTGAGGTGCATAGTTTTAAGGTGCCTACCGAGTTGGAATTAGACCATAATTACCTTTGGCGACATTACCTAGTACTCCCAGAAAGGGGAATGTTCGGTGTTTTTAATAGAACGCATTATGAAAATGTTCTAGTAACAAGAGTTCATCCTGAGTATATTTTGGGTGAACGAATTCCTGGTATCCATGCCGTTACCGATATTGATCAAGATTTTTGGGACAACCGGTTTGAGCAAATCAATAATTTTGAACGACATTTGGCAGAAAGCGGGACAATTATTTTTAAGTTCTTTTTACATCTTTCTAAAGAAGAACAACGACAACGATTGTTAAGAAGGCTTTCGCTTAAAAAAAAGCATTGGAAATTTTCTCCGAGCGACTTAAAAGAGCGAAAGCTATGGGAAAGCTATCAGCACTGTTATGAGGAGGCCATAAAGAACACCTCAAAAGCGCATGCGCCTTGGGATATTATTCCTGCCGACAATAAAAAAGCGGCACGGGTTATAGTAGCGACTATACTACTGGAAAGGTTAAAAAAACACAAAGATATCGAGGAGCCGCATTTGGATGCTAAAATTATGGCTAATTTAGACACCTATGAAAAGCAACTACATAACGAAGAATAAAATAGGACTCTTGGCTTTATGTTTGATTTTGGGTCAGGTGCTATTAGCACAAAAGGATGACGAGATTCAATTACGTAAAATATATGACGCAGCCCTCACTCAAGGAAAATCCTATGATTGGTTAAATCACCTCTCCAACCAGATTGGAGGTAGATTATCAGGTTCTATTCAAGCACAACAGGCAGTCGATTATACGAAGGCAGAATTGGATGCCCTTGGATTAGATCAAGTCTGGTTACAGCCGGTAATGGTTCCAAAATGGGTCAGGGGTACGCCCGAGTTTGCTTATTTTGAAACAGATCCTGGTATCACCACCAATGTGCCTATTACGGCCTTGGGAGGTTCTGTTCCAACACCACCAAAGGGTCTTAAGGCAAAAGTGATAGAGGTGCAAAGTATTGAGGAGCTAGATGTACTTGGAGCCGATAACATAGCAGGTAAAATAGTCTTCTTTAACCGTCCTATGGATGCCAGACATATCAATACTTTCGATGCGTATTCAGGTAGTGTAGACCAACGAGGTTCTGGTGCTAGAGAGGCAGGTAAGTATGGAGCTCTGGGGGTTATTGTACGTTCCATGAACCTAAGGCTTGATGATTTTCCCCATACTGGTGGTTTGAGTTATGGTGATACGCCATTAAATGAAAGAATTCCTGCGGCGGCAATAAGTACAAATGCTGCGGAGCTGCTTAGTGCAACCTTAAAGTTAAATCCAGAGATTAGTTTTTACTTCAAACAAAATTGTAAACAGTTTGATGATGTCCAATCCTTCAATGTAATTGGCGAAATTAAGGGAAGTACACATCCGGATGAGATTATTGTAGTGGGTGGGCATTTAGATTCTTGGGATTTAGGCGATGGTTCACATGACGATGGCGCAGGTTGTGTGCAAAGTATGGAGGTATTACGACTTTTTAAGGAAATTGGATATACGCCTAAACGTACCATAAGGGTGGTCTTATTTATGAATGAAGAGAACGGATTACGTGGTGGTAAAAAGTATGCCGAGGTAGCGCAAAAGAACAACGAAAACCACATTTTCGCCTTAGAAAGTGATTCTGGAGGCTTTGCGCCAAGAGGTTTTTCATTCGATAGTTCGGAGGCTGATTTTAAGCGTGTGGAAAGCTGGAAGCCTTTGTTGAATCCATATCAAATTAGTATGTTGGAAAAAGGAGGTAGTGGCGCGGACATTGGTCCATTAAAAAATGATACTATTGTTTTAGCAGGGTTAAGACCGGATTCTCAACGGTATTTTGACCACCACCATTCTGATAACGATAAGTTTGAACATGTAAACAAGCGTGAATTAGAACTCGGAGCAGCTGCCATGACGAGTCTTATTTATCTTTTTGATGTTTACGGAATAGATGCGGCAGGCAAATAATTAAGATATAGCTGTTTCATAGACTGTAGGACCTTGGCTTTAAGATTTCTAACATTTTCCATACCTTTGCGCCTTAATTAATAAAAGGAAAATGGAAGACGGAATCTACGCAAAATTTAACACAACAAAAGGTGAGGTGCTGGTTAAGCTTACCTATGATAAAACGCCCGGAACGGTAGGTAACTTTGTTGCTTTGGCCGAGGGTGAAAAACATAATACGGCAAAACCAGAAGGGACACCCTATTACGATGGATTAACGTTTCACCGTGTAATTCCAGATTTTATGGTGCAAGGCGGTTGCCCTCTTGGAACTGGAACAGGAGATGCAGGATATAAATTCGATGATGAGTTTCATCCAGAACTAACACATGATGCACCAGGAGTGCTATCCATGGCAAATGCAGGTCCTGGCACTAACGGAAGCCAGTTTTTTATCACACATATTGCTACTCCTTGGTTAGATAATAAGCATACTGTTTTTGGTCATGTTACCTCAGGACAAGAGATTGTTGATGCGATTGCACAAGGTGATGCCTTGGATTCTTTAGAAATTGTAAGAGTAGGTGCTGAAGCAGTAGCCTGGGATGCCGTAAAGGAGTTTGATACTTTTTCCAGATCTGGTGAAGAGCGTTCGAATGTTGCCAAAGTAGATCAAGCTGCGGAATTGGATAAAGTTGCAGCGGGTTTTGAGGAAACTGCCTCAGGACTTCGATATAAGATGATACAAGAAGGAAAAGGTGCTAAGGCCGAAAGTGGAAAAGAGGTATCCGTCCACTACGAAGGTTCTTTATTGAACGGTCAGGTTTTTGATTCTTCCTATAAGAGAAGCGAGCCTATAGATTTTCAGTTGGGTGTAGGTAATGTGATTCCAGGCTGGGATGAAGGTATTGCTCTTTTAAAGGTAGGGGATAAAGCCCGTTTTGTAATTCCGTCTAATTTGGCTTACGGAAGTGCTGGTGCTGGCGGAGTTATTCCTCCAGATGCAACGCTTATTTTTGATGTAGAATTAATGAGGGTAAACTAGGAACTAGTTTAGAATTAATATAATACTTTATAATAAAAGCACTTTAGTCATTCCGATTAGAGTGCTTTTTTTGCTATTTAGTTTTTGCTAAACTGAATAAAAAAACAAAATATCGCATATCTGTAATTATTCCATAAATATGGAATAATTCCTATATTTGATAAAATGTAAAGTTATAATTTATGGATATATTTTCATTTTCAGGACATTTTTCAAGCGAGGAATCGTGCAGGCTACATTTCAGGGAACAACGTGACAAGGAAGGTATCGTTTGCAACAGGTGCAGTTCTACCGAACATTATTGGCTCAAGAACAAATGGGCGTATCAGT
>JBLHNI010000185.1:0-6423 GCA_047650615.1 Maribacter sp. | reverse complement strand
TTTATCGGTAATCAGAAATGATAATGTACTAGCTTGTGCAATTTTATACTCGGCACTAAAATGTTCAATAGTCTTCAATTTTTGCTTAGGAACTATGACAGCCGGGGACGTGGCAGAATCTAAAACAATACTATAGTTCTGCGTTGGTCTTCTTTTCTTGTCAGGGGAATATACATTGGCACTTAGTAAAACGGTAGTTGTGTCTGAGAAATTCAAATTGGTGAAGCTGAATACGCCGTCAGCATCAGTTTTCACCTTGTCTTGGATCATTTCATTGGCGTTGTTCGTAGTCAACTGGATAGTACCTGTAAGTGCCTCGTTTTTATTAAAAGAACTTACCACTTTTCCGCTAAGAGCTATTCCTTTTTCGGGTAAAAAGTATTTGTCTTCTTTAGCTAATTGCTCATTCAAGGCATATTGCCGCCATCCTTGGGTACGCATCAAAATATCCAGATTCTGTTGTCTGTTCCTATCATTGGAATAAAAATAGTACCCTGGTTGCTCTATGTTACCCTTAAGTACGGAGTTTAGTTGTAGGAAGGTTTTAATGTCTGTAGTATTTATAACTGATGGATGTACTGTTGTATTGGTGACGGACAAAGACATGTCAGCTGTTATTTCCTTTGAATGCGCTACATCTATTTCAACTTCCATAGCTGCTAATTCCCGTTGTCCATAGGTAGTTTTTGAAGTTGTGATTTTAGACAAGGGACTATTACTACGACCTTCATGAAATAGAAGCCGCTCAGCGATTGGCTTTTTTTCTTGGTTTAGTAAGGTCAGTTCTAAAATACCTTCTTCCAAAATGTCCTTGGCTATTTTAACGATAGTCGTATGTTCTTGTTTATTTGCATTTACAATGAGGTTAAATACAGGACCCCTAAGCTGCTTCCCTATAAGTCTGAAGTCTTTCATTTTTAAATCTGTAGTTCCACGAAGCTCAATTTTGTAGTGTTTTGGCTGATTTGAAACTGTCATCAAAACACCACTATTTAATGCCTTAGGTAGAGAAAAGTTTTTTTCCTGGTTGCGGTAAGAAACTATGGCCTTGTAAGTTCTGCCTGGTTTGGGAATAAAATAGAACAAGCCCATTCCTAGGTGCGTTGAGCTAAATTCCTTAATACGCTTTCCGGTATCATCAACCAATTTCCCTGTAATAGCAATACTATTTCCTTGGTCATCTATTGCTTTGAATCCCACAGGATTTAAAAATCCGGCTATCAAATGTCCACCTTCGGGAAAGAATTGAACATCTATGTTGGTGCTGTCTTTTGTTTGTGCAGTATTCGTTCCATTCGCTGCAGCAGACAATGAATTGACGAAAATAGCTTTTGAAAAATAATTAGACTCCCCAAAATTACGCATGTAATTGGTGTAGCCTCTAATGGTATATTGACCGCTTATGGAGGTTTGAGAAAGTTTAAAATCTCCCGCAACGGAACCATTAGAAGTTTTAAGTGTTCTTTTGGCTATACTTTGTCCGTTTGGCCCAATTAAGTCCACATATACTATGTCACTCGGAGCGGTAGACGCATTGGTCATGCCATTCATTAAATAGGCCTTGAACCAAATATCCTCACCAGCGGCGTAGTAACTCTTGTCTAAATGAAGGTATATTTTTTCGGTCGCTACTGCTGTGGGTTGCTGCGAACCGTTTTCTTGTCCAACTAAACCCGATGACATTGGAAATAACAAGAAAAGGAGTAGGCGTAATACAGTACTGCCTTTTGCCTTTTGTGATGGCTCAGATGTCGCTGTAGTTTGTTCCATTTCTCTTAAAAATAAGGAAGAATAGGGTAGGAATACGAGCGAAAAATTAAGCTTAACAAAAATTTAGTAGTATGTAAAACAAGGGTAGCTTTGAATTTATAGCGCAAGCTACGGTTAGGACAGCCTCGTTTTTATACAGGTGAATTGCCCGTTATGACGGGACTCCTGTTGGTAAACACATACCTTATTTTTAGAAAAGTAGCGGCACCACGAGCGTACATAGCGCGTAATGACACGCAAACCGGTACACCAGCAACACTTAACGATGCTTCAAAACCCATTCTTTCGCATTTACAAAAGCGGCTAACCAAGGCGAAACGGCATCCGTCCTATCTGTAGGGTAGTGCGCCCAGTTCCATGGGAAGGTAGAACGCTCTATATGTGGCATCGTAACTAAATGCCTTCCTGTCGCATCACAAAGGATAGCGGTATTAAAGTCGCTCCCATTAGGGTTTGCAGGATAAGTCTCATAACCATACTTAGCAACGATATCATACTTATTTTCTGTATTTGGAAGATTAAACTTCCCTTCGCCATGGGATACCCATACCCCTAAGGTAGTGCCAGCTAAACTGGATAACATGACCGAATTGTTCTCTTGAATTTTCACCGATGTAAAGATGCTCTCATGCTTTTGAGAATCGTTATAGGTCATCTTTCCATGGGTTTCATGCGTTGGATTGATGAGGTCTAACTCCATAAACAACTGGCAACCATTACAAATACCTACAGATAAGGTATCCGGTCTGGCAAAGAAATTAGTAATGACTTTATTCGCTTTTTCGTTGTATTTGATAGCGCCTGCCCATCCTTTGGCACTTCCTAAAACATCGGAGTTCGAGAAGCCTCCCACGGCACCTAAGAACTGAATATCTTCCAAGGTTTCCCGGCCTGATATGATATCGGTCATGTGTACGTCCTTTACATCAAAACCGGCGAGGTACATGGCGTTTGCCATTTCACGTTCCGAGTTGCTTCCTTTTTCACGAAGGATGGCTGCTTTGGGTTTGGCTACGCCGTTTGAGGTAACCGTTGGTAATTTGCCATTAAAATCCGTAGGAAATACATATTTTAAAGGCTGCACCTTGTAATTCTCAAAGCGGTCTTTTGCAAGTCCGTTTGCGGTTTGTTTGTTATCTAGTAAAGCGGAAGTTTTAAACCAAGTATCCCGAAGCGATGCGACATTCAGACCCATTTCCATGCCACCATTCTTAATGCGCAGTGTAGGCTCTGAGCTTACGCTCCCAATTTTTTTGACATCGATTTTAGCATCAACTAGTAGTTGTTCGATTACATTATCTTTCAACTGAAATACAATACCGATATTTTCTGAAAACAGAAGTTTGATGGTATCCGACTCTTCTAAGTTTGTCAAATCTAAATCCGCGCCTAAATCTGTATCGGCAAAACATAATTCTAATAGTGTTGTAATCAATCCCCCTGAGGCAACATCGTGTCCTGCGAGTACTTGCCCTTCTTTTATTAATCGTTGTATCAAATCGAAAACCGACTTAAAATAGGCATCATTTTTAATTGTTGGGGCTTCGTTTCCAATCGCATTTCGTACTTGTGCAAAAGAGGACCCCCCTAGCTTGTATGCATCTCTCGACAGATTGATATAGTAAATGTCCCCACCGTCTTTTTGTAATACCGGTTCTACTACTTTCGTGATATCGTTACAGTTTCCGGCAGCAGAAATAACTACGGTTCCAGGCGCAATAACATCGCCGTCTTTATATTTTTGTTTCATGGAAAGGGAATCCTTTCCTGTAGGTACGTTGATGCCAAGTGCGATAGCAAAATCCGATATTGCCTCTACGGCTTCGTATAGTCGGGCATCTTCGCCTTCGTTCTTGCATGGCCACATCCAGTTGGCAGATAAAGAGACCGATTTTAATCCGTCTTTCATGGGTGCCCAGATGATATTCGTTAATGCCTCTGCGATACTATTTTTACTTCCAGCGGCTGGGTCAATAAGCCCGGAAATAGGGGAGTGGCCAATACTCGTAGCAATCCCTTCTTTCCCTTTAAAATCCAACGCCATAACGCCCACATTGTTTAAAGGCAACTGTAAGGGGCCGGCACATTGTTGCTTAGCAACCTTACCACCAACACATCTATCTACTTTGTTGGTGAGCCAATCCTTGCAACCTACAGCTTCTAGTTGTAATACTTGTTCCAGATAGTCATGGAAAAATTCCAATTCGTATTCCGGTGCCTTGTAGTTTCTTTTGATGGTGCTATCTGTCAATATGGTTTTCGGAGAGCTTCCAAAGATATCTGTAAGGTGCACATCCATTGGTTTTTCTCCTGTGGTGGCAGATGCAAAGGTAAAACGGTCATCACCGGTAACTTCACCTACTTCATACATTGGAGCGCGCTCACGATCTGCAATACGCTTTAGGAGCGCAACATCGTCTTTACCAATCACCAAGCCCATACGTTCTTGGGATTCGTTTCCAATAATCTCTTTGGCAGATAGCGTAGGGTCGCCTACTGGGAGTTTATCCAAGTCTATTTTGCCGCCTGTTTCTTCTACCAGTTCTGAGAGGCAGTTGAGGTGTCCGCCTGCCCCATGATCGTGAATGGAGACAATCGTATTGATTTCGCTTTCTACCATACCACGTATCGCATTTGCGGCACGTTTTTGCATTTCGGGGTTGGAACGTTGAATAGCGTTTAGCTCAATAGACGAGCTAAATTCGCCCGTATCTGCACTAGATACTGCTGCACCACCCATCCCAATACGGTAATTGTCTCCTCCAAGAATCACAATTTTATCGCCTGTTTCTGGTGTGTCTTTTAGGGCCTGTTCTGCTTTTCCATAGCCAATACCACCTGCTTGCATGATTACTTTATCGTAACCAAGTCTTCTTGTGCTTCCAGTACCTTCTGGGTTATCGTCGTTAGCCTCATCATGTTCAAAGGTCAATACAGAACCAGTGATCAAGGGTTGTCCGAATTTATTTCCAAAATCCGATGCACCGTTGGATGCCTTTATTAAAATATCCATGGGTGTTTGGTAGAGCCATGGTCGTTCTGCCATGCCGTTCTCCCAAGGTCTATCTTTTTCTAATCTGGAAAGTGCGGTCATATACACCGCTGTTCCTGCGGAAGGTAATGAGCCCTTACCACCCGCCAAACGATCACGTATTTCGCCACCAGCACCAGTTGCCGCCCCATTAAAAGGTTCTACGGTAGTTGGGAAGTTGTGTGTTTCTGCTTTGATAGAAATAACTGAATTAAACTCCGTTTCTTGATAAAAATCGGGTTTATCTGCTGTTTTTGGAGCGAATTGCACCACTTTAGGGCCTTTTACAAAAGCAACGTTGTCCTTGTAAGCAGATACAATAGTGTTATGATTCTCTAAAGAGGTCTTCTTTATAAGTTTGAATAAGGAAGATGGCATTTCTTTCCCATCAATGATAAAGGTACCGTTGAATATTTTATGTCTGCAGTGCTCTGAATTGACCTGACTAAAACCGAATACCTCGGAATCGGTTAGTTGTCTGCCCATTTTTTTGGACAGGCCGTTCAGGTAGTCCACCTCTTCATCACTCAAGGCTAAACCCTCTTGTTGGTTGTACCCAGCAATATCATCAATATCCAGAATAGCTTCCGGTTGGATAGCTACTTTGAATATATCTTGGTGCAATGGCTCATACTTCTGAAAAAGCATGGGGTCAAAATCGGTATTTTCTTTTGAAGTTGTTTTAAACTCCTCAATACGGATAATCCCAGAAATTCCCATGTTTTGGGTGATCTCCGTAGCATTTGTACTCCAAGGCGTCACCATGGCGGCGCGGGGACCAATAAAAAAAGCGTCTACTGACTCTGCATCTATTTTAGGCTTGTTGCCAAACAACCAGCTTAGTTTGTCTATATCTGTTGGGTTGATTTCTTGAGCAGTTTGGACGGTAAATACTTTGGTTGCGATATCCCCGAAGAAATGAATCATATATGCTTAGGTATTGAGCGGGTTAGGAAAGTGCAAATTTACGATTTAATGTGTGATTTTTTTACTGCGTGAAGAACAGTTTTCAACCACCAATGTTGATAGTGTACGCGATAATTGAGATTTAAATGCGCTGAGGCTTGCCTTTACATTTTAAGATTGTTCTTTTACCAAGGCCTCGTGGGCGTGCCCCGTGATAGTTTCCTTTAGTAAAAAGGAGACTAGGAAACGCTAAGGGCTGCATAGTATACTTCTTTTGAAACACCTTCCACATTCCCTTGATATTCCTTTCCTCGCAGTCGCGCTACGGGGTAGGCTGCGAGTTCCCCATCTGGCAATGGCGCTATTAGTTCTTTAATTCCTTTTTTGTCTGCGTAATCCATAATGGGGTGCAGCCATCCATCTTCTAATCCTTTGGGTAGCATAACTGGCATCCGTGGTGCCTTTATCTTAGGGTTGTTATGAATGTGTTGCATAAGGGTATTTGCCTCGGTAGTCACAATAGAAAAGGTACGTAAGAGCCCTTTGGTCTGCGGATTCAGCCATTCGCTCCAAAGTCCGGCTATGGCCAAGGTACGGTAAAGGCACATAGTTTACAAAGTTAAAGGGACATAGTTTACACTTTTTCAAGTTGTAATTTGAGATAAAAACCAAATTATCATGCCTTGGAAAACAACAACAACTATGGAACAAAAAAT
>JBLHNI010000184.1:0-6437 GCA_047650615.1 Maribacter sp. | reverse complement strand
AACATTACCTCTAAAATATGCTGTAAATCACGTTCCGTTATCAGTCCAACCAAGTGTGCATACGTAAGGTCCAAAGCAATACCTTTTGCAACGGCCTCTCCATGACGCAAGCTATAGTTGGTCATATATTCCATTTTGTGTGCTGCCCAATGTCCAAAATCCAGCGGTCTTGACGAGCCGGATTCAAATGGATCCCCACCTTGAGAAATATGGTGCATGTGCATTTCCGCACATTTATAAATGACATAGTGCATGACCTCCATATCCCTTTTCTTCAAATCAACCGCATGTTCTGCGATGTACTCAAAAAACTCCTTATCCTTGATGAGCGCCACTTTTATAGCTTCGGCCACTCCAGCAATCCAATCCCGCTGCTCCAAAGTCTTCAAAAAATCGCTATCGTTTATAATAGCGAAAGGTGGTGCGAAGGTGCCAAGGAAATTCTTTTTATCAAAGATATTTACACTATTTTTCACGCCTACGGCAGCATCGTTCTGTGAAAGTACCGTAGTGGGAATACGAATTAATTTTACCCCTCTATGCGCAATTGCAGCAGCATATCCGGTCATATCAATAAGCGCTCCACCTCCAATGGCTATAACGAAAGAATGCCTACAAATAGCATTTTCATTTATACCTTTTAGCACAGCATCTATAGCTTCTGAACTATTCTTGGATTGCTCACCACCAACCAACACCATACTTTTTGTATGCTTCAATTGCTTATGGTGCGAGGCGCAGTAGGCTTCAATTTGTAACAGTATACTAGGATGTGCATCGGCAACACCCTTGTCAATAACAAAAAGCACCTTTACAGCTTCATTCGGTTTATACTCCTTAATTATATCTGATAATAAGGAATTATCGCTATGAAAAACACCATGCGTAAAATGCAATTGGTATTCATAAGGAACTGAAAAAGATTGTTTTATAGAAGGTAATTGCATAATTCTTAAGTAACGGCAAAAAGTTTAGAGAGCAGTAAAGATAAGGGCAGCAGCAATAAAACGCCTAACCCAATATACCAATTGGAGAAACCTACCGCCCAACAGGCATCCATGACCACCAAGGATAGTACACCAGCCATCACCGCTTTTTTGATATACGCTGGAGAATTGTCGGTATAGGCTTTTACCAATGGCTTGTAGATTAAAATAGCAAAAAGCAATAAAAACGGAGCTGTAATGGGTAAATTGGTACTGTGTATGGCGACACCCATCGCAATCAAAATAAGTACCACCGCATACATAACCGCTGCCATAATAATATGCTTTTTATTATCCCCATGGACTTCTCCCCTGCTAATCAAGGTAATAGCAAAAATGTATAATACAGGAATAATCGCAATCCATATAATGGGTAGTTCGCCCAAAATGGATATTCCTAGCAAAAGATTTAATCCTCTGCAAAGCCCCATGACCAAAGGCCCAAAGAAGGAATGCGATTTTGCCACCGCATCATATATATAAATAGTCGCCGCCAAGATGATGGCAATGTAACCTGATATATCAGAAACCAATACGGCCAAAGCACATCCTAAAAGCATGAGAATAGCACCAAGGGCAGCTGCCTCCTTTATAGAAACCACGCCCTTTGGAATTGGTCTCTCCGGACGCTCCACGGCATCTAATTTAGCATCGAAGACATCGTTTAAAACCACACCTCCGGCATATAAAAAAACCGAAGCAAAAACCAATAGTACAATGGTTCCAGTATCTACAAGAAAAAAATCAATGGAAGCTATTCCACTAAAAAAGCAGGATATGGCAACACCTGCCAAAATATCGGCAGCTGCCGTTGGTAAATTAGCAGGTCTGCACAAGCGAAGCAGCCCCATCAGTTTATTAGACATATTAGGTAATTTTGTTTTCGTCTATTCGAGGCACCTGTCCGCGAAGCACGCTATTATCGTTGAACAATTGAGATTGATCAATCCCGTTGGGATTCAGCCAGTGCTCTTCTTTCATTCTCCCATTCTTACCAAAAGCATCCAAAGCATTTTGGTAGCATGTTTTTACCACGTCGGCTTTAGCAATACCTCTTTGTAACATTAACGAAGCGGTCTTGGGTACTGCCATAGGATCACTAACGCCCCAGTCTGCGGAACTATCTACGATGATATTGTCACTACCGAATTTACGGACAACCTCTACCATGCGCTCGTTGCCCATTTTTGTTTTAGGGTAAATGGTAAATGCTGCTATAAAACCTCTATCTAAAACAGCTTTAACTGTTTCTTCATTGTTGTGATCTATAATTACATTTGACGGATCCAAACCATGTTCGATACAGACCTCCATACTTTTTATGGTACCCGCTTTTTTATCTCGGTGCGGCGTATGAACCTGAACCGTCATATTCAGTTCCTTGGCCATCTCCAACTGCATTCTAAAAAACTTGTCCTCGGCCGGAGTCTGATCGTCATAACCAATCTCGCCAATGGCAACTACATTTTCTTTATGCAAATAGAGTGGTAAAAGTTCAATTACCTGTTCCGCCAGAGCTTCGTTATTTGCTTCTTTTGAATTTAGACCAATCGTACAATAATGCTTAATTCCAAATTGAGCAGCCCTAAACGGTTCCCAACCTACCAAACTACTGAAATAATCCTGAAAGGAACCCACTTGGGTCCTAGGTTGTCCCAGCCAAAAAGAGGGCTCTATGACGGCCACAACACCTGCTGCAGCCATAGCCTCATAATCATCCGTCGTACGCGCACTCATATGCACATGAGGGTCTATAATCATCATCTTATCGCTCATAGTCTAGTTCTTTAAAGTATTCCAAGTTATTTTATTAGAAGCTATTTGCTGCTTCAACTCTTTGTGCTGCTCTAGTAATGCCAATGCGCTATCATCTTCCGAAAAATAACAACACAATGCACCTGCTTTATTCTCTATAGGATTCTCACTGGTCAACAAACGTTTCATATCCGAAAGCAAGGTATCGTCCAAGAATTTAGAAACAGGTCTCCAGAACATAGGGTCGATGGTTCTTGAGGCTGCCCAACGCTCATGCGCATAATCCGAAATAATTCGGGTTAAATCAGCATTCGCTCTTTCGTCTACGGACTCAATACTTCCTAAATTCCGCTCCATAAAAGCCGCTTTCAGGTACATTTGATTCCATTGTTGGTCGTTAAAAAATAAGGCAGGATAGGGATTATTCAACGTAATAGCGTCAAATATGATTGATATATTGGTTCGTAGGGCCTCTACAGCTGAATATTTAAAACTTTCTGATTGCGGTAATAGTGTTAAATACCTTAAAAAAGTTTCTAGTTCTGTTGTGTCAGCCACCTCAATAATCTTCGCTACTTCCCGAGTGTAAAATTCAGGATTCACCTCCAAAACTTTCGTAAGCAAGTATATTCTTGACATCTGAAGTACATCTGCTCCATGAGATTTAAAGTAAGAACTGGTTTTGTTAGTAGTGTTAGTATAGTTTACCGCTAGTTTTTTATCAAACTTGGAAGCCAATAGACTATAGGTCATGAACAAATCCCTAGCCGATTTTGAAATTTCTAGCTTGTCCGTTCTTTCTTTTAACCAATCCAATGCTTCTTTATTCGCATTGTCTCCTAAAACTTTGTAAATCGCTTCACTTTGCTGCATTACTTCTAATTTGTAAATTGCTTTTCTCAAAATTAATTATTAAAAGCCATTTAGCCTTATTTTTGTGGTGTAAAGAACGCTTTATGTTGGCAAGAAACAGTTCTTTTATATAAAACTAAAAACTATGCTAGGCCTAAAACTACCTACAGACCCAAGATGGGTAAATATTGTAGCAAAAAATATTGATGAAATTTTAACAGATCATGCCTATTGTGAGCAAAAGGCTGCGAGTACGGCAATATCGCTCATTGTATCTTTTCCTGAATATCCAGAACTTATTGAAGAAATGGTGGCTTTGTCTAGAGAGGAAATGGGACATTTTAAAATGGTTCACGATTTAATCTTGGAAAGAGGACAAACCTTGGGAAGGGACCGCAAGGATGAATATGTGCTAGAATTGATAAAATTCTTCCCAAAAGGCGGAAGCCGAACGACACAACTTGTACATAGGCTGTTATACGCTGCATTGATTGAAGCCAGAAGCTGCGAACGTTTCCGATTACTTTCAGAAGAATTGGAAAATAAAAACCTAGCAGAATTCTACCGCAAATTGATGATTAGCGAAGCGGGACACTACACCATGTTCCTTAAATTTGCACGTAAATATGGGAATCTAGAGGAGGTAAACCAGAAATGGGATGAACTTTTACAGTACGAAGCTCAAATCATGAAAAGCTTAGGAACCAAGGAAACGATGCACGGTTAAGGATTATTCTCCATATAATACAAGTTTTTAATGATCCCATCCGACAATCCAATTTTAGGTACATGTATTTTTTTAGCTCCGCTCCACTTTGCGGCAGAAAGAAAAATACGCGTGGCGGGAATGATAACATCTGCTCTATCTGGGTTTAAACCTAATTCAGATACGCGCTCTTCGTAGCTCAGACTTTCCAAAAAATGGTATTGTGCATTCAACCAAATGTAGGATAAGGGTTCGCCTTCCTTGCGCCCCGACATTTTATGAAGTTTATTGATATTTCCACCAGAACCAATAATGGATAATTTAGGAGAATTCTTAACGTTGACAGTAATCCATTCCTGTAATTTTTCCCAAATCCGGTCCCCTACCAAACCATTTAGTAAGCGCACCGTACCCAACTTAAAGGACTTGGAAAGTTTTATTTTTCCGTCTGTGAATAAGGTAAATTCCGTGCTACCACCACCTACATCTATGTACAAATAAGATTGGTCTTGCCTAATAATGTCCTTGAGGTCGGTGGACGCAATAATCGCAGCTTCCTGTTTGCCATCTATCACCTCTACCTGAATACCGGATTCATTGGCAATCATTGCTAGTACTTCATTACCATTGTTTGCCTCGCGCATGGCCGACGTGGCGCAGGCCCTATATTTTTCAACCCCTGCAACTTCCATAAGAAGTTTAAACGCCTTCATGGCCTTTACCATGCGGTCTATGTTGTGTTCTGAAATTTCTCCTACCGTAAATGAATCCTCGCCTAAGCGCACCGGCACCCTTATCAAGGCATTTTTACGAAACTGTGTTTTTTTTCCACTTTCCTCTATCACGTTATGTGTGAGCAAACGAATGGCGTTTGAGCCGATATCAATTGCCGCAAACTTTCTTATTTTCAAGAATCAATAATTTTAATCTTTCAATTTATCAAGATAATAATCATACACTGCAAATTGGGAACGTACTTTTTCTTTATCGTTCTTACGATACGCATTATCCTGTGCTTCATTAAAAAGACGTGCCTTTACATTGTCTGTCCAAGATATTTCAAAAGTATCCAAAAGTTCTTGCTTTATATCGGCATCGTAAATAGGACAACCCACCTCTACTCTATTCTCTAAATTACGGGTCATAAAGTCAGCTGATGAAATATAAACACTAGTATCTCCGTCATTACAAAAAATGAACATTCTTGGGTGTTCTAAGAACTTATCGATGATACTAATAGCTTCAATATTCTCACTCATTCCTGTTACCCCTGGAATAAGGCAACAAATACCCCTAACAATTAATTGAATTTTTACGCCGGCATTACTCGCTTTATATAATCGATCAACCATAGTGTAAGAGGTAAAACTATTCATCTTTATTTTGATAAACGCTTCTTTTCCCGCTTGAGCATTTTCTATCTCTTTATCTATTAATTCTTTAAATACTTTGGTTGTGTAATGTGGCGATACTATTAAATGTTTGTATTTATTAATTTTATAAGTGGTCTCAAAGAAATCAAACACCTTGTTCAATTCCTTTAAAATAGACTCATTAGCTGTAAACAAGGTATAGTCCGTATATATTTTAGCTGTAGATTCATTAAAATTACCAGTGCTTATAAAACCGTAGCGTTTCATTTGACCAGCTTCCTCACGCTCTATCAAACAGATTTTACTATGTACTTTTAAGCCCCGAACACCAAATATCAACTTAACGCCTTCTGCCTGTAGCTCTTCTGCATAACGTATATTGGCATGTTCGTCAAACCGTGCCCTAAGCTCTATCTGCAAGGTAACTTGCTTCCCATTTTTAACAGCATTAGACAAGCAAGCTGCCACTTGGGAATCGTTTGCTAGCCTATACACGGTAATTTTGATAGTCTTCACCTTCGGGTCTAAGGCAGCTTCCCTTAAAAATTTCAAAACATAGGCAAAGGTATGGTATGGGGTGTACTGCAAGTAATCTTTTTCGCTGATTTTCTCCAATAAGCTTCCCTCTAGACTCAGTCCTTTTACCGGTAATGGAACTATTTTTTTGTATAACAGATCTTTTCTGCCTAAACTTGGAAAACTAAGGTAATCTCTCTTATTATGATACCTACCACCAGGGATAATACTGTCGGTATCCTCGACATT
>JBLHNI010000183.1:0-6468 GCA_047650615.1 Maribacter sp. | reverse complement strand
GGGGTAGAATGCCTACTATAAAGATAGCAGCCTTCGGTATTGCCTTCAAAGGTATCGAACATGGTTTTGGCCGAGAGAAAGGTGTATGTAGAGGAATCTGAAATAGAGGGGTTAACACCTCCATACTCTCCAAAATGTTGTAAATCCTGTAAATCGTTCGCTGCTTTCTTACTCATAATAGTATATTTTACAAGTAAATTTATAGTATTAGTGATTAATTGTCAATGGTAATTCATAAATACAGAATATAAAACTATATTTAAGTTAATTTTAGAAAATATAACGGATATGTTGTGCGTTGTATTCATTTAAAAGAACCCTATTCTTTATGAAGTTAGATGCTATTGACTTGAAACTACTAGGCCTTTTGCAACAAGATTGTAAAAAGACCACCAAGGAATATGCTCATCAACTTGGACTTTCTACCACTGCTGTTTATGAGCGTATTAAGCGTTTAGAAAAGTCAGGGACCATTAAAAGTTATGTAGCCTTGGTAGGTAAAGTTGAAGTGGACAAAACTTTTATTGTGTTTTGCCATATAAAACTGGTACAACATACAAGGGAGAATATTAAACAATTTGAGCGCGAAGTTTTAAAACTTGAAGAGGTAGTGGAGTGTCATCATTTGAGTGGAGATTATGATTATCTATTAAAAATAGTGGTTAGGGATATGGACGATTATAGAAACTTTATGGTTTCCAAACTTACAGCGATTAATCATATAGGAAGCACACAAAGTTCGTTTACCATAAAAGAGGTAAAGCATTCTACAGCAATCCCGCTTTAAAAACAGAAAATAGTATTAATTTCGTAGTAATTTGAAATATAGAAGATATGAATGAATATGACGTAGCCATTATAGGCTCTGGACCTGGAGGATATGTTGCCGCAATCCGTTGTGCCCAGTTGGGAATGAAGTCCGTAATAATAGAAAAATATCCTACCCTAGGAGGTACTTGTTTGAATGTTGGCTGTATACCTTCTAAAGCCTTATTGGATTCATCGCACCACTATGAAGATGCCGTAAAACATTTTGAAGAACACGGTATTGAAATTCCGGGTGAAATAAAGATAAATCTAGAAAAAATGATAGGTCGTAAGCAGGCCGTCGTAGATCAGACCACCAAGGGTATTGAGTTCTTGATGGATAAAAATAAAATAGAAGTACGCCAAGGTTTAGGCAGTTTTAAGGATGCCACACACGTTAATATCACAAAAGATGATGGTAGCACGGACACTATAGAAGCGAAACATGTTATTATCGCAACAGGTTCCAAACCTTCTGCATTACCATTTATTACGGTAGATAAGGAACGCATTATCACATCAACCGAGGCATTAAAGCTAAAGGAGATTCCAAAGCACATGATTGTTATCGGTGGGGGTGTTATTGGGCTAGAGTTGGGTCAGGTTTATAAAAGATTGGGTGCAGAAGTTACGGTGGTAGAGTATATGGACCGTATTATACCCGTTATGGATGCGGCACTTTCTAAGGAACTTATGAAAGTATTGAAAAAACAAAAGGTGAAATTTGCCCTGTCCCATAAAGTAAAATCTGTAGTGCGTAGCGGCGATAAAATTACCGTAAAGGCGGACGATAAAAAAGGTAACGAAGTCATTTTTGAAGGGGATTATTGCTTGGTATCTGTGGGTAGAAGCCCCTTTACGAAAGGACTTAATCTAGAAGCGGCGGGCGTGAAGTTGGACGACCGTGGCAGGGTTGCAGTAGATGGACATTTAAAAACAAATGTGGATAACATCTACGCCATTGGAGATGTTGTTAAAGGAGCGATGTTGGCCCACAAAGCTGAAGAGGAGGGAACCTTAGTAGCAGAGCAATTGGCGGGTCAGAAACCGCATATAAACTACAATTTAATACCTAACGTAGTGTATACTTGGCCAGAGGTTGCATCGGTAGGCAAAACCGAAGAAGAATTGAAAGAAGCGGGTGTTGCATACAAAGTTGGACAATTCCCCATGCGAGCTTTAGGTCGTGCCAGGGCGAGTACAGATATAGATGGATTTGTGAAAATATTGGCAGATAAAACTACGGATGAAGTATTGGGTGCACATATGATAGGTGCTAGATGTGCAGATTTAATTACCGAAGCGGTTACCGCTATGGAGTTCCGTGCATCCGCAGAGGATATTGCTCGTATGAGTCACGCACACCCAACCTACGCAGAGGCAGTTAAAGAAGCAGCTTTGGCTGCTACGGGTAATCGTGCTTTGCATATCTAATGTAATCCGTATCGTTAATTTGATGTTACAGGATAGTCATAACAAAAAAAGCAGCCTTTTCGAAGCTGCTTTTTTTGTTTTCAAACAGCGTTTTAAAATATTTACTTGTTGTGAGTCCCATCACAATACGGAGGATTACTTGTTTTTTTACAAGTACATAAAAAGGTAGCCTTATCTTCTTCCACACTAAAACCCAAAGAAGGTGGCTTGTTATGTGCTCTGTGCGCACCATCGCAAAAAGGTTGATTTTCACTATGACTACAGGTACACCATGCGTATTTCTTGTCTTTTTCTAAATCTACTTGAATAGGGGAATATTTTATATCGCTCATATATTACATTTTTTTTGCAATGTAAGCGAAAGAACCGAAAATGGAAACGGTGGGAATCAATTTTTAATCAGTCCAAATAGCTTGGCTAATTTTAAGGAAAAGTTCCGAAGCAGACTGAAGCCGTATAATAGAGCATACTCTATTCTTTTTCTGACTACATTAAAATAGGTGTTGATAGAGAACTTGATATCAGCCTTATTATCCTCATACCGTAAAGCTATATAAGAGCAGGCTACAATGAACAATATAGCACTAGGAACCAGAATAATTGGGCTCACCGAATGATGGAAGAACCCGTAGAGTCCTAAACCTGTAAAGCTACCATAGAGTATTATAAAATGAATAACGTAGATAGATAAGGTACTTTGCCCTAGTCGCAATACAGTTTTATTCGTAAGAAATTTTCTTAACAACATAAAAAGAGCAAATACCAAAAGCACATCGCCAAGTCTTATGAATAGGTAGTTGTTGAAAAATATGGCTTCAAAGAGTTTTATGTCAGCGTAGTGAGCTAGTGCCAGGAAGGCATCGGAAGAATAAAAAATCAATAACAAACCTATACTGACGCAAACCCCTATGGCAACAGGATATAAATAGGAACTTTTTTGGTATCGATGAAATAGTACCGCAGCGAAACTGCCAAAAGAAGCATATCCAAACCAGGGTAAAATGGTAAATATAGAGCCATTTGCTTTGGTAAAGTAATTAGCGATCCATTGGGGGAGTAGATGAAAGTTGGCAGATTTGTACGAAGGTTCAAATACAAACAAGGCAATTGTAGTACCAACCAGAATAGCAGGCAACAACCATTTTTTACGATTACCAGATAAAATATAAATCCCAATGATGCCTAATATGGATAGTCCAATACAGTGTAATACGTCAACTAGATAAAAAGAACTGTAGACTTCGGCTTCAAAAAGTCCAAAAAGATTCAAGCGCAGTAAATAACCAATAAACAATAACTCAAAACCGCGTCTAATTCCTTTTTTAACCCTTGGGTTGTCCCAGCCTTTTTTGGGTGCTTTAATCAACAAATACGTGAATATGAAACCCGAAACGGTAAAGAATACAGGTGCGGTGATACCTCTAAAATATTTCCAAATAGTAAAAAGTATGTTGCTATCGTCCCGGAACGCATTATCCAAAAGTCCGTCTATAAAGTGTCCTTGAAGCATCATAAGGATTGCCCATGCACGTATGGCATCAACAAAATATAACCTTGTATTTTTTGCGATTACTTTGGTCATTCGATATCTAAATACTTGATTACGAGTCGATTTGGGCGTTTCGTGAGGTAAAATTAGATAAAATACTGGCAATTCAATCGTATTTGGGGTATTTTTGTTGTTAAAAAAAAATATCTATATGTCATATATATTAGGATTTGCAGGCAGCAATTCATCAACTTCTATAAATTATAAATTGGTGCGTTATACGGCCTCTTTAATAACCCAACAGGAACTTCGGTTATTAAACCTTTCTAACTATCCTTTTCCCATGTATAGCGAGGATTACGAAAAGGAGCATGGTTTTTCAAACGTTATTGTAGAGTTCAAGGAAGACATACAAAAGGCTTCTGGCATTATCTTATCCGTTAACGAGCATAACAGTAATCCATCGGCTTATTTTAAAAACCTAGTCGATTGGTTGTCCAGAGTGGATACCGATTTTATTAGGGAACAAAAAGTGTTTTTAATGGCTACATCAGGTGGAAAACGCGGTGCCCAGAGTTCTATGGAAGTAAGTGAGAAATTGCTTTCACGCTTTGGTGCCTTGATCACAGATACCTTTTCATTACCCAGTTTTTCGAATAATTTTGATATGGAGAAGGGTATTTTAGATGCGCAATTGGCTTCAGAACATTCAGAAAAGTTACAAGCTTTCTTAGATGCAATCCGCTAGTAGTTGAGAAAAACTGTTCGTTATACCGTTTCCGACATTCAAAATTTCAAGAATAATCTTTTGGAGTGGTCGCGCTTATACGATGAGGTTGTGTGGTTGGATAGTAATGGGCATACTGAAACGTATAGTTCTTTTGACGGCCTTTTGGCTGTAGATGGATTAACCGGAATTTCTACCGATGCCCAGCGTGGATTTTCTGATTTGGCAGAATATCAATCTCAAGTAAATGATTGGATTTTTGGATACCTTTCTTACGACCTTAAAAACGGTACCGAGTTCTTGTCCTCCAAAAACTACGATGGTTTAGAATTTCCTGAACTTTATTTTTTTCAACCCAAAAAAATAATACGGATACAAGGGAATGAAGTCGATTTCATCTATTTGAATATGGCGGCTGATGAAATTTTGACGGATTTTGAAGCGCTAATCAATGGAGCATTGCAACAAAATAAAACTAAGGCCACCGATGGCAATGTCCATATTAAAATGCGAATTTTTAAGGATGAGTATTTTTCTAAGGTGAACCAAATGTTGGGCCATATTCATCAAGGCGATATTTATGAGGCTAATTTTTGTCAAGAGTTTTATGCCGAAGATTTAAAGATTGATGCGGTAAAAACATACAAAAAGCTCAATGCCATTTCCAAACCGCCTTTTGCCACCTATCTAAAACTGTTTGATAAGTATCTGATGTGTGCCAGTCCGGAGCGGTACCTGAAGAAAACAGGCTCAAAAGTAATCTCTCAACCTATTAAAGGAACTGCACCACGTTCCAAGGACAAGGAAATCGATGCGCGTCTAATCCAAGCATTACAAACCGATAAAAAAGAGCGATCGGAAAATATAATGATTGTGGACTTGGTGCGCAACGACCTTTCGAAAAGTGCGCTAAGGGGCAGTGTAGTGGTAGAAGAATTATGTAAAGTCTATTCTTTTGAGCAGTTGCATCAAATGATTTCTACGGTATCGGTAACAGTTGCTACCGATAAAAATGTTGTTTCATTAGTAAGGGAAACTTTTCCCATGGGTAGTATGACCGGAGCACCAAAAGTCTCCGCCATGAAAATTATAGAGGCCTTGGAATCTTTTAAGCGAGGCCTGTATAGTGGGGCAGTAGGTTATTTTACACCTAAGGGCGATTTTGATTTTAACGTGGTTATCCGCAGTATTCTTTACAATGAAACCAAGCAATATGTGTCCTACGCTGTAGGTAGTGCAATTACGGCCAAGTCTGTTCCCGAACGGGAATATGAGGAATGTTTATTGAAAGCGAAGGCCATGCGGCAGGTGTTGGAGGAGTAGGTTTTGAGTATTGCTTTTCTCTTAGTTCGGAGTCATTAGTCTCAATTTTGTTGGCTTTATGTATTGTTCAAATACAAAAATCAGACCCAAATTCAATAGATTGCCATGTAGTAAAACCTTCGGTCATGACTTAAAGCTATAGGTATGCTCTTTGTAAAGACGCAGAACGGATTACTTTTTATTGCCTTACTAAATAAGCACAAGAGATAAGTTCAAGTTATGTCATGACTCAAAACTCAAATTTCACTTCTAAAGTCTCAATTCTCATGTCTAACATCTTTTAAAAATCCTACCTTTGCCCAATGCTTACCGATTTTAAATTCCATATCGCCTCACATTTTCCTTCGTTGTTGAAAGATAGGGTGCTAATCGCTTGCAGTGGAGGGTTGGATAGTGTGGTATTAACTCATCTTTGTCACGCTGTTGGGATAAATATTGCTATTGCACATTGTAATTTTAGACTACGCGGTTTGGAAAGTGATGCTGATGAGGTATTTGTTGAGCAATTGGCCAAACAACTCCGAAAGGAATATTTCGTTACCCACTTTGATACGCTGGCTTATGTAAACCAACAAAAGGTTTCCGTACAAATGGCGGCGCGAGAATTAAGATACACATGGTTTGATGGGCTTCTGAAAACAAATGCTTTTACCAAAGTCCTTACGGCGCATCATTTGGATGATAATTT
>JBLHNI010000182.1:0-6478 GCA_047650615.1 Maribacter sp. | reverse complement strand
ATATATAGAAGATAGAAGCCTTCAACCCAAGACCGCTATGGGAGAATGCGTAAGCGCTATTGTTTTTGCTGTAGTTGCAGCCACCTTGGTGCATACTTATTTTATTCAACCCTATGTAATCCCAACAGGATCCTTAGAACGCACCCTTAGGGTGGGTGATTTCCTTTTCGTTAGTAAGTTTCATTACGGCGCAAGAACGCCAATGACAACCGTTGCTGCACCCATGGTACATGATACATTGCCCGTTGTGGGTGTTCCTTCGTACCTTAATAAACCACAACTTCCTTACTTTAGACTTCCTGGATTTACAAAGGTAGACCGCAATGATATTGTTGTTTTTAGCTGGCCTGCAGATACCGTAAGGAGATTTTTTAAACGGGAAGCCGGTGTTAAAAAACCGATAGACAAAAAGTCTAACTACGTAAAACGTTGTGTTGGTGTTCCCGGAGATTCTTTAGAAGTACGGGATGGCTACGTTTTCATTAATGGAAAACAGTTGGAGTTGCCTGGCAGCGCAAAACCACAGTACGACTATACCATTTACAGTAGCAAAGGAGTTTCTTCCAGGTTATTGGAGAAAATTGGTGTGACCGATTTTACTAGAAAATACCTATCTAATGCGTTAAACCAACAACAAGCGCAGGCAGTTAACCAATATTTATTAGGATATGACCAAGGAGAAAATGGTGAACTGGAATTGTACACGGAAAGTTCTGGCATTCCTGCAACTGCGATTAAAAAATTCGGACTATCCTTGCGTGAGGTAACAAATAGAGAACGACTTGCACCACTAACCGCTGATATGGTAGCACTACTTCGGAGTGATATCCGTATTGATTCGGTAGTTCAAAAAATCACCCCAAAAGGCAGACGCGGCACCAACCTATTTCCGCAAAGCCCCGATTATAATTGGAACTATAGCCAACTCGGGGCTATATACATTCCTAAAAAAGGAACCACGGTTGACTTAAACCTAAAAACCCTACCCCTCTACAAGAAAATTATACGGGATTATGAGCTAAATACCATTAGTGTTTCTGGAAATCAAATTAGCATAAATGACCAAGTAGCCAATTCCTATACCTTTAAACAGGACTATTATTGGATGATGGGAGACAATAGAGATCACTCAGAAGACAGTCGCGCTTGGGGCTATGTTCCAGAAAATCATATTGTAGGTACTCCCATTTTTATTTGGATGAGTTTTGATAATTTTACAGAAAACATCACCAAATGGAGACCCCGTTGGAATCGTATCTTTACCACTGTAAATGGCGATGGAGAACCACAGTCCTACTTCAAATACTTTTTGATACTTTTGGTAGCCTATTTTGTAGGAAGCTGGCTTTGGAAACGTAAAAAATCTAATAAAGCCTAGTTATGAGTATTCTGTACCCTGCCTATTTTCCTACGATTGCATTTTTTACCGTGTTCGCACAAAGTGATGGAATTATGTGGGAAACGCAGGGCAACTATCAAAAACAGACTTTTAGGAATAGAACCTACATCTGCAACGATAGGGGGAAACATATACTCAGCATTCCCATATCCCATGCAGGTAACAGTAAAGGAAAACAACTAAACAGTGATGTAAAAATAGATAACACTTATCCTTGGCAACGGCAACACTGGCGCACTTTAGAAACAGCCTATAGAACCTCCCCCTACTTCGAATTTTACGAAGATGATATTAAACCGTTATACGATACGGGGTTCGAATACTTGATGGATTTCAACCTAAAAACCATCGAAATCATTTGTGATTGTCTACAATGGGAAATGCCCACTACTAAAACTGAAGTTTTTAAACTAGATTGCGAGAAAGATTATAGACATTTGGTACGCGTAAAAAATAAGAGCCAATTAGCTCAAACAGATTATGTTCAGGTATTTGGAGACCGCCATGGTTTTACCCCTAATCTAAGCATACTAGATCTTTTATTTAACCTAGGTCCAAATGCTACGGCCTATTTAAAAGAAACCAAACTATCGACTGGTAATGCTTAGGTTTTTACTGCACTATGGCATTCACTTTATAGTACCCTTAGGCATTGCCTATTTCTTTTTTAAGGAACACCGTTTAAAAGCGGCATTTATTTTATTGGCAGGGATTGTCCTAGATGTAGATCATGTACTAGCGACTCCTATTTTTGACACAATGCGATGTAGCGTCAACTTTCATCCCTTACATTCGTATTGGGCCATAGGGGTTTATATAGTGATGACAGGATATAAGAAAACACGTATTTGGGGCATCGCTTTCCTCGTCCATATGTTAGCAGACACGGTAGATTGTTTATTTATTGGAGGGAATTTTGATTGATGCCATTATAGGCTCATGATCAGAAAGCTCAATATCATAATTTTGATGTGTAAGTACTTCAAAGGAAGGGTCTACCAATATAAAATCGATACGAAAAGGAAATTTCCAAAAATTGATAGTCGCACCATACCCACTACCCGCTTCTATAAATGTGTCTTTAAAATCTCTTTTTAGGTTGAAGTACACACTAGAGAATTGGTTGTTATTAAAATCCCCAACTACGATATTCTTATAAGGACTATTGACCATATGATTACGAACGATTTCGGATTGTTGCTGCTGTTTTTGAAAGGACTTTCGCAACCTAGCAAAAAGCTTGTCCGACCTTTCGCGTTTTATGTTTCCAGGACGTATATTTAAGGATTGTAAGTGTAGGTTGTAAATTCTAAGTGTATCCTTCTTATAAATAATATCGGCATATACAGCACTATTACCAGAATCCGGAAAGCTTAATAGTCCATGGTTCACGATTTTAAACTTAGAATAAATTGCCTGTACTACTCTTTCGCCAGCAATTCTGAATTCAAAATCCACAAAACTATACTGATATGCCATAAAATCGTTAGTGCGTATTTTTCTGTAATCAAATTCTTGAAAACAAATAATATCTGGACGCTCCTCGTTAATAAATTTTATAATGCTCTCATCAGCAGTACTTTCCCACTCATCTTCCTTACCACGAAAACCTAAGCTATTGAAACTCATGAGCCGTAAAGAAGTATTTTCTTCTACTATATTCACTTTACTACCCAGTTTCATAAAAGAACCCAATGTTATGTACCCGTAAACCAGAACCGTGATGGGAAGCCATACATATGTTTTTTTACAAATAAGCCAATAAACAGTAAAAATGAGGTTTAAAACCACTAGCAATGGTACCGCCAAACTAAAAAAAGCCAAACTAGCAGAGTCTGTGTACGGCACAATACAGGCAATTAGCAGCGCGACAGAAAAAATAAGATTCAGATAAAAGACTATCCGGTTAAAAAAAGAGAATTTTCTCATAGGCGCTAGTCCTCCTTACCGGCTTGGAACAAAAAGTCTTTTTCTGCTTTGGATAAGCTTTCATAACCAGACTTACTTATTTTATCCAAAATCGCATCGATTTTCTTTTGGCTAGTTTGTTTATCATACTGTGCTTTGGAAGTTGTGGTAGCCCTACCCTTTTTGTTCTGATATACGGTTTTTAAAATCGCCTTCTTTTCACTTCCCTTAAAAAGGTTTACTATAACATCTAAAAATCTTGAAAACCCAGCTCCTATATCGGTACCATTAACCAATTGTCTTGCATACCAGTATCCTAACAATGCCCCTCCCAAGTGGGCTAAATGACCCCCTGCATTGCCGCTTGCCGGCAGTTGTATTAAATCCATCAAAACCACAAACGCACCTATATACCATAGTTTTACATTGAAGAAAATCAACCGTACTTCTTGGTTGGGTATATAGGCACATATAAAAATCAGAATAGCACTGGCACCTGCAGAAGCTCCAATCAAATACGCATTTATATTGAAAAAAGCAGGGAAAATATTGTAGCCTAGAAAAAAGAACAAACCACCCATAATAACACCAAGGAGGTATACATTTAGAAAACGCCTCGCATCGAACAGGTTCAGAAATATGCGCCCCACAAAATATACAAGCAACATGTTCCAAAAAAGATGACCAAACCCTCCGTGGAAAAAAGAATAGGTAACTATGGACCATGGCTGTAGTAAAAAATCGAAGAAGTCCTTAGGCAACTCAAACCATTGTACAATACTATTGCTGGACAATCGCAACAAAAAGGTAGTTAAACGCTCCACGATAAACACTAACACGTTTATAGCGATTAGCTTTTCTGCAATCGACAACCTACTAAACTGATATTTTAAATTTCCTTGCATCATCTTCTAATTCCACCTATTTTCATTAAACTGATTCTTCTTCCAGTACCACATCATCAAAAATCCAAAAAGTGCCCCGCCAATATGAGCAAAATGGGCAATTCCTTGTCCAAAAAGGCTATAGCCAGTTACACCGGAAAATAAGTCTAACCCTATCAACACAGGAATAAAAAACTTAGCCTTCACAGGAACAGGAATAAACATAAGGAACAATTCGCTGTTTGGATAGGACATTCCAAAGGCTACCAATACCCCATAAATAGCACCAGAAGCACCTACTGCAGGTGTATTATAGGCACTAAGAAAATTCTCTATAGTAGATTTACCAGCAATATTATACCAATCCGGACTGTATTGTCCGCTAGATATAATTTCCATTACACTACTTTCCGAAATTCCAGCATCTACCAGTGCGGAAATACCCGCATTAAAATGATAGTAATTTACCCCAGTATGGATAAGGGCAGCACCGATGCCTGCGGAGAAATAAAAGAAAAAGAATTTGTTCCTACCCCACATTCGTTCTAAAGGGGTACCAAAAGCCCATAATGCGTACATATTAAATGCAATATGCATAAAGCCGCCGTGCATGAACATATGAGAAAGTATTTGCCAAAGTCCAAAATTCTCGTTCTTTGGAAACCATAGCGAAAACCACTGGTACATCTGATCCCCAAACAATTGGGTTGCAATAAAAAATAAAACATTAATAATCAATAAATGCTTTATCGCATCTGTTAGTCTACCCATCTATATAAATTTTCTATCAATATCATTTTCTGTAATCATTACGTAGGTACGCTTATTAAAGGGACTCAATGTAGCTTCCTTACAAGCGAACAAATCGTTTACCAAAGCCAATTGGGACCTATCGTCCAAAAACTCTCCTGTTTTAAGTGAAAGGGTCTTGGATAAGGTTTTGGCCAACATATCACTCTGCGAAAAACTATCGGCAGAAATTTCCATTTGAAAATCAGAAATCAACTGCTCCATAACCATCTGCACCTCACTCTCAACCACCACCACCGGAACACCTTTTACTTCAACAGTTTCCACACCAATTTCTCCGAACACAAATCCTACCGCACGGAGATTATCTTTAATCTCCTTTAATATATCCAATTCAGTTTTAGAAAAAGATAAGGAAAGCGGAAACAATAATTGCTGGCTCACGGCCTCCTTTATTGTTATATTTTTAAGGAAATTTTCGTAAAGTACACGTTGGTGGGCCCTACTTTGGTTTATGACCACCATACCAGATTTGATTGTGGTTATAATATATTTTTTGCGGAGCTGAAACGTAGTTGTTACGCGATTACCCTGATCCTTTTCAGTATCAAAAATAGTGCTATTTATTTCTTCAGATTCAAAAGCAATGGTACTTGGTCTAAATTCTTGCTTATTAACATTTAACCCTTCGTACAGGTTTTCCCAACCCTTGGCGCTGGTCTTCGTGTAGCTGCCACCACGTGAAGCGGTGTGGACTTCATTCTTAAACGGATTGAACCCTGCATTTACAGATACATTTGGCCTTGGCACCTGCTTATTCTGATAGGCATAAGGCGTTTCTAAATTTTGATTCTGCTCAAAATCCAAAGCTGGCACTACATTAAACTGACCCAAACTATGCTTAACGGCAGATTTAATATAAGCGTACAAGGTGTGTTCATCATCAAACTTCACTTCGGTCTTCGTAGGATGTATATTGATATCTATCGTACTCGGGTCCACTTCCAAACTTAAAAAATAACCAGGATGTGTTCCCGGCTTAATCAAACCTTCAAAAGCGCCAAGCACAGCATGATGTAAATAGGGGCTTTTAATAAACCTGTTATTCGCAAAGAAAAACTGCTCGCCCCTACTCTTCTTGGCGAATTCGGGTTTTTGAACAAAGCCAGAGATGCGCACCACTTGTGTATCTTCACTCACAGGCACCAATTTCTCATTCGCCTTTCTACCAAATATATTAACAATTCGCTTTCTAAAATCGTTGAAAGGCAGTATAAAAACCTCACCTCCGTTATTGTAAAAATGAAATACTATCTGCGGATGCGCCAACGCCACTCTATGAAACTCGTCGGTGATATGGCGGTATTCTACCTGGTCCGATTTTAAAAAATTTCGCCGTGCCGGAATATTAAAGAACAAATTTTTGACTAACATGGAAGTACCTTTGGGCACCACCGCTACTTCTTGACTACTAATCTTACTACCTTCTATTTTAATATGTGTTCCTACTTCATCGGCTTCAGTCTTGGTCATCATC
>JBLHNI010000181.1:0-6511 GCA_047650615.1 Maribacter sp. | reverse complement strand
CCAGAAAACAACACTAATAGCAATGCATCATCCCATGACCAGTTATGGGTCACATGGAGGTCAATTTTCTTTAAAACAGCAGTTTTATCCTAAGAAGTTGCCATTTCCAGTTCCTGTATTAGGGACATTTATCAATGTCTTGCGAAGAACTTCTGGAGCATCCAATGCAGATTTGCAGAACAAACGCTATCGGGAACTTACAAAACGGGTGACCACATTGGCGCAATATTCCGAAAAGGTGATTTTTGTTTCGGGTCATGAACATACCTTGCAATACATATTAGAGAATAATACTCCGCAAATTGTGAGTGGGTCAGGCGCTAAAAAGGGAGCTACAAGACTAGTAAACGGGAGTCTCTTTTCTACTGGGCACATGGGTTATGCGACTTTAGAGATATATACAGATGGTTCATCTAGAGTGCGCTTCTATGGTGTTGGACAAAATGAGGAAGAGTTATTTCTATTTACTTCTAAAGTGTTGCCAGAGGAATTCCAAAATACAACAAAAGTATATGAAGAGAATTTTCCGAAAGAGATGGAAGCCGCAATCTATACCAATGAAGAGGTAGATAAAAGTAGTTTTTTTAAATGGGTATGGGGAGAGCGATACAGGAAATTTTACGGTACTAAGGTAAGTGCACTAACGGTACGGTTAGATACTTTATTTGGAGGGTTGATTCCGGTAAAAAAAGGAGGAGGACACCAATCAAAATCCCTCCGGCTTAGGGCTAAGGATGGCAGGGAGTATGTCATGCGAGCCCTACGTAAGAGCGCGGAGTTATATTTACAATCTATGGCCTTTCAAGACCAATATGTGTTGGATGACTTAAAGGATACTTACACTCAAGAAATTTTGGAGGATTTTTATACAGGTTCCCACCCTTATGCTCCTTTTGTTATTGGAAAGCTATCTGATGCTGTTGGGATTTATCATACGAATCCTGTTTTGTATTATATTCCCAAGCAAAAGTCCCTTGGTAGCTATAATGGTATATTTGGGGACGAACTTTATATGATAGAAGAGCATACAGGAGACGGTCATGGAGACTTGGCTAGTTTTGGGTTTTCAAATGATTTGAAGAGCACGAATAGTATGTTGGAAGATTTAAGGGACGATGAAAAATATACCGTTGATACCCAAGCATATATTCGCGCACGTCTTTTTGATATGGTCATTGGTGATTGGGATAGGCATGTAGACCAATGGCGCTGGGCAGAATTCAAGGAAGGAAAAAAGATAGTCTATAGACCGGTGCCCCGAGATAGAGATCAAGCTTTTTCCAAAATGGGAGATGGGGCATTTATGGGCGTAGCGACAAGAATCATACCTGGTTTACGACTAATGGAGGGTTTCAATGAAGAAATAAGAAATGTAAAAGGGTTTAATTCCTCTCCAAAAACCTATGTCTTAGACCTTGCATTGCTAGGCGAAACTACAAAAGAAATGTGGAGGGCAGCCGCTCAATATTTAAAGGATAATTTAGATGGTTCAGCTATAGATGTAGCACTTGAGGCTTTTCCTAAGGAAGTAAGAGACGAAACGGTTTTGGAGATTAAACGCACCCTACTCTCTAGACTACAAGGTATTGATGGCACAGCAGATGCTTATTATGATATTATGAATAAATATGCAGTAGTCACAGGAACGGATAAGGACGATTGGTTTGAAATAACCAGATTGGATGCAAGTAGGACTGAAGTCAAGGCTTATAGAATTATCGATGGGAAAAAGAAAAGGCAATTCTTCGGTAAAATTTTCAGTTCGGAAGAAACGAAGGAGATTTGGGTCTACGGCCTAGACGACGATGATATTTTTCAAGTTGAAAATATTCAGAACCATACGGGTATAAAAGTTCGGCTTATTGGCGGACAGAACAACGATGTGTATGAGATTGAAAACGGTAAAGGTATTACTGTTTATGACTACAAAAGCAAGCCCAATACCTATAAGAAGATAAATGGTGCTAAAGTTAAACGAACAGATGATTATAATGTAAATACCTACATTCCGCAAAATATTCGTAATAGCACCAATCAAGTGCTGCCTACGATAGGTTTTAATCCAGATGACGGTATTAAAATAGGATTCTCAAATACATTCTCATACAATGGTTTTAGACAAAATCCTTTTACGCAACAGCATACGATACAAGCGTCCTATTATTTTGCAACCAGTGGTTTTGACCTTTCCTATTCGGGTGAATTTGCAGAACTTTTCGAAAATTGGAATTTGGAAGTCAATTCGAGATTTACTAGTCCAAATTTTGCGAGTAACTTTTTTGGCTTTGGGAACAATACCGAAAATGATGATGAGGAGCTAGGTATGGACTTCAATAGGGTTCGAATCCAGCGTTTTGAATTTTCACCATCGTTGGTTTGGCGTGGTAAATTAGGAGCTAAGTTAAAGACAGGGCTTTCTTATGAAGCTATAGAGGTTGAAGAGACGAGTAATCGTTTCGTGAACACCTTTTATCAGCAGAACGGAGACGAAACGCAAAATGATTATATAGGAGCACATGGGGAGTATTCCTATAAAAACAAAGACAACGCAGGCTTCCCTACTATGGGTATGGTTACGTCATTAAAGGTTGGTTTTAAGGAGAATATTAGTGCCGAAGGAGAGAATTTTGGCTATGTGATACCCAGCCTATCTTTTGATTATAAGTTAATACCAAATGGGCGCTTGGTCCTTGCCACAAAATGGAAGGGACATTTTAATATTGGGAATGGATATGAATTTTTCCAAGGCGCAAGTATAGGAGGTGTTGATGGTTTAAGAGGATTTAGAAATCAGCGGTTTAATGGAAAAACAGCGTACTACCAAAACACGGACCTACGCTTTAGCTTACGTAAAGTGAAAACAAGTATTATACCCACATCCTTAGGGATGTTCGCTGGGTATGATTATGGTCGTGTGTGGTTGCCTAATGATAGCTCCAACCGGTGGCATACCTCTTATGGCGGCGGCTTTTTTGTGAACGGTTCGGATATACTTTCTGCTAACGTAGCTATTTTTAATAGTGAGGAGGGACCTCGGTTTACGTTTGGACTAGGTTTTGCCTTTTAATTGGATTTTGCTGTATCGGATAGTTGATAACTGTAAAGATTACCGCCACCGCCATGGGAAACTTCATCGGCTAATAGCAGGGTGGTATCATTGACAAAACAGATAGATTCTAGCTGTGTTCGAGCTCCAATATCAATGGTGTTCATAGTTCCCTTGGAAAAATCGTCCAAGGTAAAATCGGTAAATACGAACAGCTTACCATAACTCAATGCTACAATCTTTTTTGCATTTGAAGAAATGGCTATTCCAGTAATCTGACAGGTTTTCCAATCCTCACAAAGCTTTATACTCCCAACAAGGGTAGCGGCGTACTTTCCTTTAGTGTCCGGTATGGTGTAGATACGTGCATTGCCGTCAAATGGGTCTGCCCTGTTTCTGGTCATTAAATAAAGTTTATCCTTAAAATGGAACAAGGCTTCCACATCGTAGTTTCTATTCGCTTTTTTTGGAGGGTATTTTTTTTGTTCTGGATAATAAAATTCAATTTTTTCTGCATCGATTTTATTCCCTTTTTCTATTTCCGGATTAGGAACCTTATAGATGACTATATCTTTTCTATCGCTATTGTTGTTTCCGGTATCGGCAATGTAGATGTTGCCATTTTGGTCTTTGGTTATATCTTCCCAATCGTTGTTTTTAGCATTTTTTACTTCAAAGGTTTTAAGGATATCGCCATTGAAATCAACTTTGTAGATTTCATCTTTGTTACCACCATCCTCTATGACCCAAATCGTACTATCTTGGACATATAAAATACCTGAAACTTCGTCAAGTGCATTAGGGAAATCCGCTACATGCTTTAATTGTCCAAAGTTGGTACATGATATTATTAGAAATGTCGCAAAGACGAAGAGCGGTTTAGTCATAATGTGTTTTATATGTTTTGCTAAATCAGTTCTTATAATGGTTGTACTATCAATTAATTACGTTGTAAAATGATTAAGTTGTTCATTTCTAAACTTTGAAGTACTCTTACTTACCGCAGTACTCAAATAGATTTTTCCTTCTTTCACATCTTGATAGAATTAGCTCTTTTTTACTTTATGGTGTAGCTATTAGTCGTTGGTTCGCATTTTAACTTTTTGAAGCATAAGATTACCAACGTTTCTTCCTTGGCTTATGCCTACTTCAACAGCGGCTCGGTAATGGATGCCACCATACATTCTACTTATGGCTGCTTCATCGGCTGCTTGGTTAAAAGAAGTAAAACTGCGAATTGGAAGTCCGTACGGGACTTCGGTATCATCTTCAAAAGCAAAATTATCACCAAAAATATGTGTAAGGACAAGACCGGCCGCGCCAGAAACCACACTATGCCCGCTAGTATACTCTGGGAACGGAGGTGTTTGTAAAATGGGTTGCCAGCTATCGTCTATATACATATTGATAAGGGTTTCCGGGCGAATTAGGTTGCTTCGGTATTTTTCGTCCCAACAGCTAATGAAGGCATCTGCAATAACTAAGGATGTTTTAGTGTAGGCGAATACCGTATCGTCAAAGTTACTATTGGTCTTTCTACTGGCTATTTTGGTAATACCAATCCAATGGGCACCAGGCGTAATCTTTTTAGTGGCGAACATTAAGTGGCCTCGAGAAACAGAGACATATGGGTTACAGTCCCAAAATTGGGCAATTTGTACCTCTTCGGAATCATCTCCGTTTGCAGTAATTTCATTACTGATGTCATAAACCTCTACCAGTTCTTTATAGAAATCCGAGTTCTTTTCTAGAGAAAATGGAGGTGGAGGAACCGGTTTAAACTGTGCTGCGGAATCTAGATAAAACGGACGTATTTTATTCCAATGAGGTTCAATGGCCTCTATATAGGCTGGCGGTGTTGGCTGCCACCGAGCAGTGTCATCTGTATCAACCGTAAATTTTGGCATGGTCCGGCTTTGGTTGTAATTATCCTTATCCATCCATTCCTTTATATGTGCTGCAACAGAGAGTCCATAGGTTTTTGACGCTTCAAATTGTTCCGCATTGGTAGTTTGCCAGTTTTGATAAAGGCTGTCTTCCAAAACTTCAAACTTATCTTTGGAAAAGATCAGCTGTTTACTTAGTGTCATATGTGCAATCAGAGCGGATAAGTTAGGGTTGATACTCGTAACACTATCCATTTTTGGGATTGGTGTTAATCCGTTTAGCTGACCTGCTAGTGATCTGTATTCTGAGTGACTCTGAGAAACAATTTCATACGCCGCAATATTAGGGTAAGCAAAAATTCTGCTTGCCACGGGAGGTGAAAAAATATCATGAATCATGATTTGTGTTACCTTATCGACCGTTGCATGTAAATCTTCTGCACTTACTATAATCTCTTTATTATTCGTAGCTCCTTTGTTTTTGCATGAGGTTGGTGCGATTATAACGAGGAGGATAATCAATAGTCTTTTCATGAAAATTATATTAGCTAATTGAAAACCTTAGGAATATTTTTTTAAAGACAAGCTCTAATTTGCTTGTAAAATTACACTAATTTTATTTTTGAGCGTAATATTAACAGGGTCTTAATATATTGATATCCAAGAAAAGGGCTTGGACTATATTTAAATGAAAGGATATTCCTGAATCACTTTTTTATTTTATTAACATTTTACACTTTTTAAAGTTGCACTAAAAAATACCGATTCAAATACCGTACTTTGAGTATTAGTCATTAAATTGACTTTTTGAATAATACTTAGTTTAATTTATAACTTCTGTCTTGAGAAGAAAAATAACTTTAAAGCATATTGCCCGTGAATTGGGGGTTTCGATATCTACAGTATCTAAGGCGCTTAAAAATAGCAGTGAAATAAGTAGAGATACCAAAGATAAGATACAGGCATTTGCAAAACTCTATAATTATAAACCTAACAATATTGCAGTCAGTTTAAAGAATAGGCGGACAAAGAATATTGGGGTTATTATTCCAGATATTGTCCATCATTTTTTTACCACGGTTTTTAAGGGTATTGAACACTACGCCAATCAACATGGATACAATGTAATTGTTTGCGTGTCTGACGAGTCCTTGAATCGTGAGGTCGTTAATATGGAGATGCTTGCCAACGGGAGTATAGATGGGTTTATTATAGCTTTGGCGGGGGAAACGCAATTAAAGAAGGATTTTAATCATCTTAAAGAGGTTAGAGAGCAAGGTATTCCACTGGTGCTTTTTGATCGGGTAACAGATGAAATACGTTGTGATAAAGTAGTGCTGAACGACGCTGAGATTGCGTATGAGGCTACTATGCTTTTAATTGCAGAAGGGAGAAAGCGCATTGCCTTACTTACCACGGACAATTCTTTCAGTGTAAGCAGTTCTAGAGAGCTTGGTTATAGAAAGGCATTAGAGGAACATTACATAAGCATTGATGAGCAGTTAATTTTAAGGCTGCCTTACAACGAGGATGTTAATGGGATAGAATCTTTTTTGGTCAAGAATAATTTTGATGCTGT
>JBLHNI010000180.1:0-6545 GCA_047650615.1 Maribacter sp. | reverse complement strand
CCCTTGGGGTGGACCTCTTTCCAAGCGGTAAATAAGTTAAAGTGGGTTTTAAAAAAACGCTATAGCTTGAAAAAAATTAAAATAGGCCATGCCGGAACCTTAGATCCGTTGGCAACCGGACTGTTGATTATCTGCGCGGGTAAGTTCACTAAGAGAATACATGAGTTCCAAGGACAAGAAAAAGAATACATGGGAACTATAACGCTTGGGGGAACAACACCTTCCTATGATCTTGAAACTTCTGTAAATCAAACATTTGCCACCGATCATATTACCGAAACACTTGTACATGAGACCACCAAAAAATTCATTGGCGAGATAGACCAAACTCCCCCAATGTTTTCCGCTCTTAAAAAAGATGGAAAAAGATTATATGAATACGCACGTGAAGGCAAGAAAGTAGAAATCCAAACCAGAAAGGTAACACTGACCAAGTTTGAAATAACTGGGATAGAATTTCCTCAAATTATGTTCCGTATTGTTTGCAGCAAGGGTACCTATATTCGCTCCATTGCCCACGATTTTGGAAAAGCCTTAGGCTCAGGGGGGTATTTATCTTCCCTCAGAAGAACCAAAATAGGGGTTTACAACGTAGATAAAGCCATAGACCCAGAAGTCTTTGAAGAAATAGTACTAAAAGAGTTAGGCACCTAAGCCTTATACATTTGGCTTGTTTCTTGCACTATTTCTTAAAAAGAGAAATTATATATCCATGAACTTAAGCAGGCAACAATTAGCTTTAATAATTACCATATTCTCGATGGCAATTGTTGTATTGGTATTATATTCTATTCAATTAGGAGGAAAAACGGAGAAGGACGAAGACTATATCGTTGAAATGATCCTAGACGAGGAATTGTTGGAAGAAACCCTTAAAGAAGAAATTGCCAAGGAACAGTCGCAATCTATAGAGACCCACACAGCCTTCAACGAAAATGCCAAGCCAAGCTACGGAAATCCGGAACCCCTAAAGACCCTAGACGAAATTTTAGAAGAAAAAGCAGCTTCGGAGGCAGGGGAGCCATCTGAAGATTTAATCGCCGACTCGGAATATGCCGCCAGAGTAAAAGAACTTGCTAAAAAACGGGAAGCACAAAAACAGCTTTTAGGAGAAAAGGAAGCACAAAAACAAGAATTTACAAATTATCTAGCCGAAAAAAGAACCACTATATCCTACTCCTTATTAGACCGCAATAGTTATAAGCTTCCGCCTCCAATCTACACCTGTATAGAAGGAGGGAAAGTAGTCGTGAATATAGAAGTAGACGCTAATGGTTATGTTACCGACGCCAGTTTTAACGGGAAAAGTTCAGGCACTTCCAATGGGTGCTTGGTAGGCAATGCCATTGCTTATGCCTTAAAAGCAAAATTCAGCAGTGCATCCAAAGCATTTCAAAAAGGCACCATTACCTATCTATTTCAAAGCAAGTAATGCTACTAATTCCTTTAAAATACTCTGCCCTTTATCGGTATTGTACCAGATTTGCAGCTCTTCCTTAAACCCTGGTAAGATAGTGCCATGCAATCCCTTATGTTCTTCTACTAGTTTTACGGCATTTTGGGAGCGTGGACCCCAACTTACCAGCACGTTTTGGTTGGTGTTATCCCAAACGATAAGTTTAGGTATAGACATGCCGCCGTTGGTCAAAAACCGATTCATTAGCAACAGATTTTCATCCCTTAGAATAACTTTTAAGTTAATAGTAGTACTCAGAGCAGTTACTTTTTCCATAACCGGCAGGGCAGGAGACGCGTCTCCACACCAACTTTCGGTTAAGACAAGCCAGGTGTGGTTTTTAGCGGCATTACGAATAGTTTCTATAGTTGTCTCGTCAATCTTAAATAATTTATCCCAGCGTTTCATTCGCCGGTCGTTCAACTTGGTATACTTTGCCAAATCATCTGTCTGTAAAGGACCGGTTGATTTACTATCCTTAGCCAAGTTGGCAACCAGGTCTCTGTACTGCGAATAAGACATTGCTTTAGGCAAAGATTCTTGTATAAGCTCATCTATTGACTTCATCATAAATTGGCTGTGTAGGTCTATATTTATCGAAATATTCAACGAAAATCACAAACTTAATTAACGGTGTTTTCCCATCAAAGTTATGTTGGTCTAAACTCTACTTTAAACCTTACGCTAAAGTTTAGTGTTTTTTATATTTTGTATAATGACCTAAATTCACTCTAGTTTTTAATCGGAAATAAGAACTAGAGATTCATCAACGACTACAAATAAGCTATAGCTAAGTTCAGGCAGTTTCAAACAACATAAGGGCTCCCTTTATCACAAAATATAATACCAAAAGCTAAACGTCTTGAGTTTTTTTAGAACGTATGGATTTATGTATAGCTACACGTCTAATAGTTCAAATGAGCTATGTGACTTTTTAATTTCAGCGTAAATATGAACTATATGCTTGGCGAAAGGAACGTCTCCTTCCCTAGCTAAAACCGCGTACGACTCTCCATTTTTCATTTTTAGAACACTCCTTACATAAACTTCAATTCCTTCAAAATCCAATAACTCCCTTAAGTTATCCAAACTATGTTTCCTAAAATTAAGTGAGGGATATATATACTCATAATACCTATTGGATGGACTACCAATTTTTAATTTATGACTGGGTCTAATATCCTGCCATCTAACGTCAACGGTATTTGACATATTTTCGTTACCGATAAATTCTGGAAACAATACAGGTCTGCTCTTTTTCATGCTTTTGTCTTTTTACATTTCTGCTATAAATCTCCTAGGTTGTTGTCCTAGTGTATCGGGTAAAAGTACTTTAGAAAATTCATAATGATAGTAATAATCCGTTAAACAATAGTTAATATATCAATTACTAATAGTATAACTATCATTCTATAACAAGGTTTAGTCTTGCATCCCTGCTATTTATTCCGTGAATTGTATTCTGGGTACTAAATAAAGTAGAGAAATGCAGTATTAGCTAATAAACATACTGCATAGGTCAAATAGTCCTTTTCTTTATCATACCCCCCCTTGTGTCGTTTATTTTACTCATGACTACAAAAGCCTTCGGGTCTATTTTTGTGATTTCAATATTGAGCCTTCTTATTTCTAACCTTGTAATTACGGTAAAAATAACATCGTATTCATTACGTTCTCCTTGCCTTCCATAACCACCTTTTGCTTTATAAACGGTAAGCCCCCTTCCTAATTTCTCGATAATCATCGTTCTTATTTCCTCGTTCTTATCGGAAATAATCGTTACACCGGTATACTCCTCTATTCCTTCTATCACAAAGTCTAAGGTTTTGGAAGCTGCCAAATAGGTAAGCATGGAATACAACGCCGTTTCTACAGAAAGCAAATAAGCAGCAGCTAAAAACACTAGAACGTTAATAAGTATAATAATATCCCCAATGGTTGTTCCTAATTTTCTACTAAGGTAAATGGCAAGTACCTCAGTACCATCCAACACACTTCCGCCCCTTACGGAAAGCCCTATACCAGCTCCAAGAAAAAAGCCCCCAAAAACAGCTACCAGTAATTTATCTTCTGTGATTTCCGGAAAATCAACCGTAAACAGAACCAATGCCAACCCCAATATGGCAAATGCAGTCTTGACTGCAAATACCCTACCGATTACCTTATACCCTAAGACTACAAAAGGAATGTTTACCAACATGATGAGAATATACAAAGGCACGTCGGCAACTTCTGCGATCAGAAGTGAAATACCTGTTGCTCCGCCGTCTATAAACTTATTTGGAAGCAAGAAACTTTCTAGCCCAAATGCTGCTGAAAAAATACCCAATAAAATAAAAAATACATCTTTCAACCACTGCTTGTAGTCTGCTAGATCAAGCTTTTCGGTGTTTTTGTTTGGCATATAAATGCTGCTATTTAGAGATTTTCTGGGTTCACGGCCAAACTATTGAATAGTTTGGCCTTGGCAGAATAGTACTTATTCTGTACCAAATTTTGTTTCAATACAGCATCGATAAGTTTACTTTCTCGCGTATTAATTAAAAACAAAGAACTCTCCCCAAAGCTAAACTTTCTTTCCTCAGCAGAAAGTAATGCTCTGGTATTAGTAACAATATCCTGTATCAATACGTTTTGTGTCTGAAAGGAAACTAGCTCGTTGTAAATAGCAAAAACCTTGTTTCGAATCTCGATTTGTGCGTTATCGAACTCAAACTCCGCATCTTGCAATTTAATTTTTGCCAGCCTCAAATCTCCACGTTCTTTTCTCAAGAACAAGGGCATTTGAAGGGTGAGCCCACCCTTATACTGGTCCGTTACAAAGGAGTTACTAAACTCAGGTGTTTCCGTCAAAAAATTATAATCTATGTCTATAGTGGGTAATAATTTATTAATTTTCAATCGTTTATCCACCACTAACCCATCTATTTTAAACCCTAAGGATTTAAGCTTTGGGTGGTTTTGGACTGTAAAACTATCTAATGGTTTTCCTAAAATCTCCAGCGTACTATCAATGTCGGCCGCAATATCCTCCTCAGGAATTACATTGGACTGAAGTTCTAAAGGGATATTATCATTAAGCCATAGAAAATTAGAGAGTTCAAAGGACTTGTTTCTAAACCTAACCCTTGCCTGCTCCAATTCCAAGGCCCTACTTTGAACGGCAATTTTTGCTTCTACTGTATCTATAGCCGCTATTTCTCCAGCTTGGGCGCTTTTCTTTATGCCCTCGAACCTAATTTGTGCGTTGTTGAGGAAGTTGGAAAAAACCTTACTGTCCCTATATGCCTGTAACCAATCAAAATAGGTTAAAGAGGCATCGAACAGTATTTGGTTGACCAACAAATCACGATCTGCTATGGTCTGTTCCCTAAAGAATTTTGCTTGCTTTAGTGTTGCCATGCGTTCATTAATCCAAGAACCCCTTCCCAAAGAAACTGCTACGCCAGCACTATAGAGGCCTTGCGTAGGAACAGTTTCAGCAGGATTCAAAAAAGCCCCTTCGTTCTGTTCAAAATTACCTTTTAAGTCTATCCCGTACCATGTGGGAATCTTAAATGTTGCATTCAATTCGTCGTAATACTCTGTACCCTTAAATTCCTTTCTGGCATAATCAACCTCTATCTTCGGATCAAATCCACCTCTAGATTTCATTAGGTTTGCTTGCCCCATACCTATAGCAAGTTCTGCCTGTTTGGCTATAGGATGATATTTTTTTACATAACCAAGATACTCGTTAAACTGCAGCACAATTGAATCCTGTGCTTGAAGTCTAGGTATAATAGCCGTAAAAAAAAATAGAATTAAAACTAGGTTCCGCATCGTTATTTCTTTACCGGGTTAGCTTGGTCACCAAAGGGCTGATAATAGTTTGGCGGGAACCCGTTCAATTGTCTCCAAAGTTCGAACCAGATAGAAACGTCCTCTAATAAAGCTATAGTATTTGCGCCAGAACCTACCCTAATATCCTTGGGCCAAGCATAATCATCTTTATCGGGAGCTAACAAAACTCTATATTTACCATTACTACTTATAAAAGTTTCTATAGCTACAACAGTGCCCCCATAAGTTCCATAAGAGACGTTTGGCCAACCGCTAAAGATAATAGCTGGCCAACCATCGAACTCTATTCTTACCTTTTCTCCCAAATGTATTAATGGTAAATCTATTGGCGCTACGAAAGTCTCCACGGCCATTTCATAATCTGATGGCATAATACCCACTAACGGAGCACCCTCTTTAAAGGTCTCTCCTATTCCCCCTTGTATGGCTCTGTTAATAAAACCATTCTGAGGTGCTTGAATATAGTATAGGGAATTACGAATTACGTAATTCGTCCTTTCATTTTCTAATTTGGTGACCTGCGCTTCCGAATCCAACTGGCTGGACTGTGCGGTAAACATATCACTTTGGGCCTTAGAAATTTTGTCTGTGTAAGACGCCTTAACACTATTGATTTCTACCTCAGCATTTATAACTTGGTTCTTGGAAGCTAATAATTTATTCTCCTGCGAAATTAACTTTGCTTGGGTTTCCTGTAATTTTAATCGTTTTTCTTCTACATCGGTAACTGCTTTTAAGCCTTCACTTTCTAGTAACTCCGTACGTTTAAACTGGCGTTCGGCAATTTTTATATTCGTTTTTGCAGCCTCTAAATCAATACTATCACTTTGAACCTTTAATTTTGCTTGCAATAACTTGTTTCGTGCTTGCTCCAACTTTAAACCACGTTCTGTCCCTAGAGCACTAATTTGGTTATTCAAGGCATTCACCTTGCCTTCGTAAGACACTACAGAAGCCGATTTGGCCCTTATTTGATCTCCTGTCCTTTCTACTAACATGGGATCAAAATACTCGCTCTTAATTTCGGATATAAACAGAATCGTATCTCCCTTTTTAACATAGTCTCCTTCTTGTACATACCAGCTTTCTATCCTTCCCGGGATTTGAGATTGTATGGTTCGTGGACGCTGATCAGGCCTTAAGGTGGTAAGAAAACCTTTACCCGATACATTCTGGGTCCAAGGCAAGAACAATATAATTACCATGACCCCTGCAAACACTTTAAGAAACTGGTTAAAGCGATTAT
>JBLHNI010000179.1:0-6556 GCA_047650615.1 Maribacter sp. | reverse complement strand
TTGAAGTTCCTTCATTAATATCTTTAATTCCTAATGCTTTTAATGCATTATTAATTCCGAATCCCGTAGCTATTTTTGACATTTTATAACTTTTTAAATATGTATTGTTAGATTTTTACAAAGTTACGAATAATACTTTTGATTAGGATTCTTTTCGAAGAACGGTAACCTTTACTATTTTTTCATTTTCAACTTCGTAAATGAGGACTAATTCTATCGCTTCATTGCTACCATTTCTGCCAGTAATATACTCATGGTCTATAATTTTATTCCCAAAAACGGTACGGGTTAGAACAGTCGAGTTTAGGTTGGGAGAAGCTTCAAAGAGGGCGCTATAGAATTCCCTACACGCTGCTTTACCTTGCAGGGTTATGGTGCCATTAGAAAAATTATGAAATGTAACATCGGTATCCATAACCGACATAAAAGCTACTATATTTCTGTCATTATAGCTTTCCATTGATTTTTGAACTACATGCTCTGGTGTCATTTCTTGTGCGGTTATGATATGAATTGGATAATAGATAATGAGTAAAAATAGCATTTTGAACAGGGTCGCTTTCATGACAGAACAATTAGAATAATCCCAATTATTGCTGGAAGTGCTTGAATGTAGAATATTTTTTTACTTATAGTAAATCCTCCATATATTCCTGCAACTGCTACACATCCTAAAAAGAAGAGCGAAATATTTGTAATCCATTCCGCGTTTTCTATAAAAAACGTCCATAAGAGCCCTGCGGCTAAAAAGCCATTGTATAAGCCTTGATTAGCAGCCATTGATTTTGTTTGTGAAAAGAGGTCTTTTGGAAATTTTCTAAATATTTTAGGCCCCCTGCTGGACCATGCGAACATTTCGAACCACAGGAAATATAAATGTAGTATCGAAATAAATGCTATTGTCATTTTAATCGCGATTCCCATTTATTCCTTCTTTATAAAACGTTCATCGGCCGGCATAACCGTATCGCAATTATCGCAAGTCCTTAAAGCTGTTGAGGCATAGAAATGCTTAAAATGGCCTAAGAAATCTTTTTCTATATCGTTTAAAGTAAAATAGGCTTCGTATAGTTTATGATTACAGTTATCACAGAACCACAGTAAGCCATCATCCACGTTCATGTGTGATCGTTTACGTTCTATCACCAAACCTATAGAGTTTTCTTGCCTAACCGGGGAATGTGGGATTTTGGCAGGGTGAAGGTACATATCTCCAGCACCTAGTTTCATCGTCTTTTTTTCTCCGTTTTCTTGAATATGAACTTCAATTTCACCTTCTAGCTGATAAAAGAGTTCTTCAGTTTCATTATAATGATAGTCTTTTCGAGCATTAGGCCCTGCAACGACCATAACAATGAAGTCTCCTGCATCTTTATAGAGGTTTCTATTCCCTACTGGGGGTTTTAAGGTATCTCGGTTTTCTGCTATCCATTTGTTCAAGTTAAATGGGGGACTAATAGGCATGGTATTATTTTTAATTAAAGAATAGATGCTAGTACACTTACATAGCAAGGTATAAAAAAAAGCCTTAGGATTTCCTAAGGCTTTTTAAGTATTATAAATACTAGTTTTATCTAAGAAAAAGCTGTGTAAAATAGAGGTCACCTTCTTCGTTCTCTTTAATACTAATTGCTGAATGTGTGTAGTCTCCTTCAATATTAAGTCTATGTCCATCGCTTTCTAACCAGGCCTCAAAAGCCTCTACTGCAGTATCGTAATCTTTGGCAACGTTCTCTGCAACAAAAGTGGCACCAGTATTCATAGAAATTTGTTTTGCACGTTTTGCAAAGTTATCATGGCTTGTATTTCCTTCTGAAATCATGTGCTTGGAATGCTTCTTGGCAAAATAGTAGGAAACCCCATCAAACTCAAGTGCATTCAAATTTAAACGTACTCTATAATTGTTGATTATTTCGAATATTTCAGACTCCATGTCAGAATGCGTAGCTGTAGAAACGAGAAAGACTTCCTTCTCAGGTTCTGCAACTTGTTCAAAATTTAATGGTGTTAATTCATGTCTGCTACAGGAATGTATAAAAACGGTTAGTACGGCTAAATATATTAATTTGTGCTTCATTTTTTCAGGAGTTTGTGAAATTAAGCTGAAGCAAATGTACTAGGAAGCAAATTAATACCATGAAAATATCCTTAAGAGTATTGTAATTCTCGATAACCGGTAAGAAACTGTTCTATATGCTCTTATCGACTAAATACATCCTATTTTCATCGGAAAAGCAACACGGTTTAAGCGCTAAATGACCATTGGTCACAGAAAAAAACCGTTTGTTGGTTGTTAGAAAAAAGGATTGTCGACACCGCGTCAATTAATATCGATAAAAGTGTTAATCTGCTAGAGAATCGGTCATTCTTTATAAAAGAGTTGTGTATAGTAGAAGTTGCCATTCTCATCTTCTTTTACACTTACGGCAGTATGTGTAAAATCACCTTCCATCGTTTTTTTATGACTAGTGCTTTCGTACCAACCTATAAACGCTTCTTGGGCAGTGCTATAATCTTTAGCTACATTTTCTGCCACCATTTGAACTTCTATTTTTGATGCTATACTAGAGGCGCGTGAACTAAAGTTATCATGGCTAAGACTCCCCTTGTTTATCATGTAATCAGTGTGCGAATTAGCGTATTCGTATGCAATAGCGCTAAATGTTAAAGTGTTTGTCCCTAATGCAGACCTATGGAAATTTACAATATCTAATACCTCTTGTTCTAAACCTACTACGTTTACTGCTATAATGTTAGGGGTATCTGCAATAGGTTCTTTTGAACAGGAACCTACAATAAATACATACAAGACAAGGACAGCGTGTTGCGCTCTTATTTTCATACAATGTTCTATTTGTAAGTAGGTTGCTCAACACGCAGGGAAGTAGGTTTATAAGAAATGGGTATTCTTTGTTCTCGTGTCAATATGGGATATCGACAATGTAATATTACTTAAATTTGATGTTGGCACGGTAAAAAAAAGTTTTTTTTCGATGAAAGGACACTAAACGTAGAAAAGTTACTTTTAATCTTTTTTTTATGCAGTTTAACGATTACCTATTTTCTGCTGGTTTATGTGTATCTTCTCGAAGAATATTATCGAAGACAAGTTCGCCAATATCCTTAACAGGATGATAAAGTAAAGACGTATTTTTTACTTCATCTGAAACCAAGCCAGCATTATTATTGGCACGTTCAAAGAAAATCAATACAGCTCCCAGAATTACTGCAACTTTCAAAGTGCCGAATACGGCTCCCGCTAGTTTGTTCAAAAGCCCTAACATAGCAATATTTGCCACCTTAGTAAGTAATTTACCGGCAAAATGTACAGTAATTACGATGCAGACAAAGGTGATAATAAAAGCAGCGATGTTAACATAACGTTCTTCCCAATTCATTTGTTGGCCAAGGTAGTCTCCGGCTATGTAAGAAAAATGTATGGATCCATAAATACCTGCAATCAGCGCAACAATGGAGGCAAGCTCTATAAGGAGGCCATTATTAAATCCTTTCCATAATCCCAAAAGGAGCAAAATTCCTAAAATTATATCCAATATGGCCATTTGAAAACAGTTTGGAACAAATATAGAACATTGATTTGTACCTTTACTTTCGTAAAAATAATGGTAGTTTCAATAGTATAGAATGGCAAGGGATACAGAGTTAAAAGACAGATGGGAGATTTTGGTAGTTAAGCTATCCGCACAATTTGCGGACGGGGATCCTTTGGAACTTGATGCTATCATATATTTGGTAGGAGTCCAAGAACTGGGGCAGTACCATAAAAAATATAAAAAAGATGATAAGTTAGACTTGATGCATATAGCAATCTGCAGATTATTAGAACCGTACGGCTATTACGAATTTGATTTTTTTGATGAAGATGGCTGGCCGCATTATATTACTAAAGAAGAACTGCCAACGTTAAAGGCAGGCGAGCAGTCTGTATTAATGAAGCAGGCTATTGTAGATTATTTTTTGGAACGAGATTTTATCGCATAGCAAATGAATGAGCCCTATTACGCCGTGATTTTTACTTCTAATAGGACAGAAGGTGACAAAGGATATGCGGATATGGCTATTAAAATGGAAAATTTAGCAAGGCAGCAACCTGGCTTTTTAGGTGTTGAAAGTGCTAAAGAAGATATTGGTATTACAGTTAGTTATTGGAAGAACCTGAAATCCATTGCTAAATGGAGAGAACATACAGAGCATATGTTGGCTCAAACAAAGGGGAAAAGTCAATGGTATCAAAAGTATAGTATCCGTATTTGTAAAGTAGAGCGGGAGTATCATTTTTACAAAGAGTAATAGGGATTCATTTTTTTTGTATCACGGAATCGTTTACGTAGAATTTCTCTTTTGAATTGGCTTTTATTAGGGGTATATTTAAGTTCTTATCCTTAATGATTATGTTGAAAAAATATATTGTTTCTTTAGATCAAGGTACCACAAGTTCCAGAGCACTTCTTGTAGATAGAAAAGGAGAAATTAAAGGAATGGTACAGCAGGAATTCAAACAGATTTTCCCGAACCCCGGCTGGGTAGAGCACGATGCAAATGAAATTCTGTCTTCTCAATTAGATGTACTAAAGCAGTTGTTATCTGAGCAAGATGTGAATCCGTCGGAAATCAAGGCCATTGGAATCACAAATCAGCGAGAGACCTCTGTGGTTTGGGACAAAAATACAGGCGAACCGGTTTACAATGCAATAGTCTGGCAAGACAAACGTACGGCGAATATTTGCGAACAGTTAAAAAGAGAGGGACTTACAGAGCATGTTAGGAAAACCACCGGTTTGGTAATAGATCCCTACTTTTCCGCTACCAAAGTAAAATGGATATTGGACAATATACCCGGCGCAAAGGCGAAGGCTGAAAATGGTGATTTGTTAATGGGCACCATAGATACTTGGCTAGTATGGAACATGACTAAGAGAGAAAAGCATGTAACGGATTATACTAATGCTTCTCGTACTATGCTTTACGATATTGTCAACTTAAAATGGGACAAACGTATGTTAACAGAACTGGAGATTCCAGAACAGATGTTACCCGAAGTAAAACCTTCCGCATACCATTTTGGAGATTTTGAGATTGGTGATGTCAAAATACCTATTGCAGGTATTGCAGGCGATCAACAGGCAGCCCTATTTGGTCAGGCTTGTTTTAAAAAGGGGATGGCAAAGAATACTTATGGTACCGGCTGTTTTATGCTTATGAATACTGGAGAGGAACCACAATTTTCTAAAAACGGACTATTAACGACCATCGCCTACGGATTAGATGGAAAGGTGCATTATGCACTTGAAGGAAGTGTGTTTATTGCTGGTGCGGCAATACAGTGGCTCAGGGACGGACTTGAAATTATAAAAGAAGCAAAAGAAACGGAGGCTTTGGCCGATTCTGTTCATGGTGAAAGTTCTGTTTATGTTGTTCCGGCTTTCGCGGGACTTGGTGCTCCGCATTGGGACATGTATGCCCGTGGGGCAATTTTTGGTCTTACACGTGATACAGGAAAAGCACATTTGGCAAAGGCGACCTTAGAATCTTTGGCTTACCAAACAAAGGATATTTTAAAAGCTATGGAAGATGACTCCGGATTACCCCTACAAAATCTTAGAGTTGATGGTGGTGCCTGTGCAAACAATCATTTAATGCAGTTTCAGGCTGATATTTTGGATACCGAAGTGCACCGTCCAGAAATTATTGAATCTACCGCAATGGGTGCCGCATTTTTAGCAGGTATTCAAGTAGAATTTTGGAAACAAGAGGATATTGACCAAAATAGACCTATGAACAAAATTTTCAAACCTACTTTTGATCGTGTAAAAAGAAAACGCTTGTATAAAAAATGGAAGAAAGCCGTAGAGCGCACCAAAGGCTGGGAAGAAAGCTGATTTTAAATAAAAGAAAAATAAGGGCTAAGGAAAGGCAGATGGAAATCTACTCCAAGAACGAAGTGAAAAAGCTATGAAGAATATTAAATTTTCAAATCTAAAAAGAATAAAGGCTATTGGAAAACTCTCCAAAGAACAGTTTGACCTTGTAGTCATAGGTGGGGGGATTACGGGTGGAGGCATCGCTTTAGACGCAGCATCCAGAGGTCTAAAAGTAGCGTTGGTAGAGAAGAACGATTTTGCTTCTGGTACCAGTAGTAAATCCACCAAATTGATACATGGCGGACTTCGCTATTTAAAACAGTTCGATTTTTGGTTGGTAAAGGAAGTAGGTTCGGAACGAGCCATTGTTCATAAACTGGCGCCACATTTAGTACTTCCGGAAAAAATGCTTCTTCCTTTGATAGAAAACGGTTCTTATGGAAAGTGGCTTACATCTGTAGGATTAAAAGTGTATGATGTTTTAGCCCAAGTTACTGGTGAAGATAAACGTAAAATGCTAGAGAAAAAGGAAGCTTTAAAACTGGAACCGTTATTGCCTAAAAAGATTTTAAAAGGTGCGGGCTATTATGCGGAATATAGAACCGACGATGCACGACTTACCATAGAAAATATTAAAACCAGCCTACAGTTTGGAGTAACGGCACTTAATTATG
>JBLHNI010000178.1:0-6663 GCA_047650615.1 Maribacter sp. | reverse complement strand
GTCTATCTTTGATAGACGGCTTTTTTTATGTAGTTTAGATATAAATGCGGTTATCACAAATCATAAGCACCATTATTCTACTGACGATAGCTCCTATGCTGCATGGACAGAATATAGCTGATTACCAATGGAAGAATCGGCTTGTATTTCTTGTGGATGACACTATAAAAACACCTGTCATGCGTTCCCAGTTTAAATTATTTTTAAAGCAAGCCGATGCGCTAGAAGATCGAGAAATCTTAATTATCCAATTAACACCTAAAGAGGTAGTTGTTTACAACAGAGCGGAAAATAAGCTTTCACCTGCCGCTGCATACCACCACCTTTCCATTTCTAAGGGCTTTAAAGGCGTGCTTCTTGTCGGAAAAGATGGAGGTGTAAAACTAAAAAGAACTTTTGAAGTTCAACCGGACGTTATTTTTAGTTTGATAGATGGGATGCCCCTGCGCAAATCTGAACTAAAGAGCACGAAGGGAAATAAATGATGAGCCATAATGCTATTGGTATAGCATACAACATTATACGCTTGAGTTAATGGTAGTGGTCTAAACAAATTTATGAACGTTAAATATATTTTAGGATTCCTTATATCATTTCCGCTTTTGCCACTACTTTATATTCAAGGTAAAAAAATAAAAGCTAGCGTTCCAAGACTTCCTGAGGCGACAGGAAATCATGGGCTAAATTCTGTTTCTTCCCAAAGAACACTCCGAATAATTACTATTGGGGAAAGTACCATCGCAGGGGTTGGCGTGAACACGCATAAAGAAGGCTTCACTGGAACTTTGGCAACTGAATTGGCACGTAAATTAAATCTTGACATAAAATGGAAGGTGTACGCAAAAAGTGGCTACACCGCAAAACGAATACAGGAAAAAATTATAAATGGTATTCCAGAAAAGCCAGTTGATTTTATTGTTATAGGCATAGGAGGCAATGATGCTTTTGAATTAAGCTCTCCCAAAAAATGGAATAACGATGTTCGTGCACTTATTAAAAGTATCCGACGAAAGTTTGAAACGGTTCCTATCCTTTTTATTAATATGCCTCCCATTAAGGAATTTCCTGCGTTTACTGCATTGATAAAATTTACAATTGGAAGCCTAGTGGATATTCTTGGAAAGGAATTAGAAACAATCGTAAAGGATTTTGAACAGGTCTATTACTATTCACGGGTAGTTCGTTCTTCCTATTATATTGAACGCTACAATCTGAAAATATCACCTGCCGATTTTTTTAGTGACGGTGTTCATCCCTCAAAAATAACATACCAAATATGGGCTAAGGACGTTTCCAATTTTATACTACAGTCCACTGAAATTAAAAAGGACCTGCTGCTATAGCTAAAAAATAAACAAATAAGAGACAAAAAGATGAAACCTAAATTTACGATAATAGAAATTGTATTTCTTGCGATGGCCCTTATTGGAGCTGGAGTAACTTGGTACTTTAATGCACTCTTTTACATGGAGTCAGATGATTCCTCCATCACTAATTTTATTGCGCAAACAGCAACTACGCTTCCAGCAAAATCTATTAGTGCAGATATTAGTGTGGTTGCCACAACTTTCCTTATTTGGATGGTTTACGAGGGGCGCAAGCTTAAAATGAAGTATTGGTGGCTGTTTATTCCTTTTACCTTTTTGATTGCAATAGCCTTCACCTTTCCACTATTTTTATTTTTCAGGGAACGAAAACTTAGAGCAAATAGCCTACTCCCCCAGTAAGGAAAGCATCTTCTTTTCTACTTGTTCACTATCCCAAAGTGCCTCTATATTTGGCAACTTCATTACTTGTTGCATCAATTCCTCTTGTGCATCGCCAATCGCCAAAGCTTCTGCATAGGGTCTGTTTGAGAAGGTGACTCTGCTATAGGCGGGAATCCACTTCTCAGGATATTTAGAGGCAAACCGTTTTTCAATCTTTTTCTGTAGTAAAAACTTCGGATTTGCCGTTTTACTACTCATTTCCATAAAATTGCGATAGCTTAACTCGGCTATGGCATCTGCATTAGGTTTTCTGGATAGTTGGTACTCAGAAAAAATGGTCTCCCAATCGTTTTTGTGATGTTCAATTAACTCGTTTAAAACATAAATATCCTCAAAACCTGCATTCATACCTTGTCCATAAAAGGGCACGACGGCATGGGCAGAATCACCAACCAAAGCTACTTTGTCCCAATAGGTCCAAGGATAGCATTTCATAGTGACCATAGCACTTGTAGGATTTCTAAAGAAATCGTCCATTAAATCATCCATCACCTGCATTACATTAGGGAAATAGGTCGTGAAAAATGCTTTGGCCTGGGGCTTGGTCTTGATGTTATCAAAAGAAACAGCTCCTTCAAAAGGCATGAAAAGCGTACAGGTGAAACTACCATCCAAATTGGGCATCGCAATTAACATAAATTTACCCCTTGGCCAAATATGAAAAGAGTATTTATCCAACTTATGAGTTCCATCAGCATTAGCTGGTATAGTAAGTTCTTTATACCCTACATCAATAAAATTCTGTGAGTAATCAAACCTACTGCGTCTTTGCATTTTATGGCGAACTCTTGAAAAAGCGCCATCGCAACCAAAAATAATATCATATTTATACTCGGTCCATTCGCCTTTTTCGGTTTCGCCTGTATATATTTTGGCATCGGGTAAATCAACATCCCATACTTTTTCGTCAAATCGAAAATTTACACCTGCTTCTTCAGCTAGGTCAATCATTTTTTTATTTAGAACACCACGGGAAATAGACCAAATGGCCTCACCTTCCTTACCATACTTCTGATAATATTCTGGCTGTCCTACAAGGTGCATAGCTCGTTTATCTAAAGGAATACCTATTTTCTTTATTTCCTCCTCAATACCCACCCCTCTCAAAGCAGTCCAACCCCTATTGCTCATTGCCAAATTAATGGAACGACCGGAGAATTTTATATTTCTAATATCTGGGCGCCTATCAAACACCGTAATGTCATGCCCATATTTACGTAGATAAATAGCAAGTAGGGAACCTACTAAACCGGATCCAATAATGGCAATGTTCTTTTTATTTTGCAGCATGATTTTTAGGATTTATATCCAAAGTGTAATTAGTTTATAAAAATACCAAATATTAACGGACGACAGTTGCCAAAGAGCCTCGGGTATTCTCTAGAATTTGATATTGTTTTATGTGTATATTGTTTAGCTTTTATTTATTTTTGATGAACAAAATAAATTCATTTGAAACACTTTAACATTTCTTCACTAAAAGAACTCCCCAGCAGATATAGAGCCCATCTCATAAATAGCTGTACAGGGTATAAATCAAGTAATCTTTTGGGTACTATATCACCTTCAGGGAAATCCAATTTAGCTATTTTTAATTCGGTTGTACATATTGGGAGTAATCCTGCCATGTTAGGCTTTATATTAAGGCCATTAACAGTAAGAAGAGATACCTATAACAATTTTAAATCTTCTGGGTCTTTTACTGTAAATCAAGTATCACAAGGTATCATAAAACAAGCGCATCATACGTCTGCCAAATACGACGAAGGTATTTCCGAATTTAAAAAAAGTGGACTTACAGAAACCTATTTAGATGGGTTTGAAGCTCCATATGTCACCGAAAGTCCCATTAAAATTGGATGTCGTTATATCAACGAATATGAAATAAAAGAAAATGAATGCTTGTTAATTATCGGTGCTATTGAACATATCTACCTTCCTGAAGAAAGTATAGCCAAAGACGGTTGGGTACATTTAGACAAAACGAATGCAATCAGTGCTGTTGGCATTGACGGTTATGCACTCCCTAAAATTGTAGAGCGCTTATCATATGCTATAGCTGATGAAACAAGTAAATCGATTTTAGATGGCTCATAAAAAAATAAACCTTCCCAGTAAAATCTGTGTAGTTTGTGGCTTGGCTTTTAATTGGCGCAAAAAATGGGAAAAAAAATGGGATGATGTAAAGTACTGCAGTGAAAAATGTAGAAGGAATAAATAGAGAGTCGGTTTGGTTGCGCAGGATAAACCAGAATTAATTATAGATAAATTGGCATAATGAATAACTTAGTGTGGTTTAGAAATGACCTCAGGGTCCAAGACAATACATCACTTCATAAAGCTTTAAATGGAGAAAAGGTGATAGGGGTCTACTGTTTTGATGATATTTATTTCAAAAAAGATGAATTTGGATTTAACAAAACAGAAAAATTCAGAGCCCAATTTCTGATAGAAACGATTATGCAGCTAGAATCCAATCTTAAGGCATTAAACATTCCATTGTTTATATACATAGGAGATTCTGGAACACATATTCCGCAGTTAATTAAAGAACATCAAATTACTAGGGTATACCTTCAAAAAGAGTGGACACGTGATGAAAATAATATTTTAGCCAATGTTAAAGCTGGTGTCCCTAGCACCATAGCATTTGAAGAAACGCTTGACCAATTTCTTTTTCACCCAGAAGACATCCCCTACCCTAACTTTAATGCTATTCCAGAAGTTTTTACAAATTTTAGAAAAAAATGCGAAAAGGAAGTTTCGGTCAAACATTGCATCGCAAATGATAAAATACTATCTAAAGAAAAATTTTTTAAAACGAACACCTCAATACCAACATTATCAGAATTAAACCTTGAGGAATTCGACACAGATTCAAGAAGTGCCTTTCCTTTTCATGGCGGCGAAAATGAAGCCCTAAAACGCATAGCTCATTATTTTTGGGAAACCGAAAAACTAGCCTATTATAAAAAAACAAGAAACGGATTAGTTGGCAACGACTACAGCTCAAAATTATCTCCCTGGCTAGCTAATGGCAGTATTTCTGGAAGAACTATTTATTGGGAAGTAAAGCGATTTGAAAAGGAAGTCAAAAAAAACCAAGATACCTATTGGCTAATCTTTGAACTTATATGGCGAGATTACTTTAAATATGTTTCCCTTAAACATCAAAACAACATCTTCAAAATAGGTGGTATCCTTGAAAAAGAATATGACTGGCATACGACTAAAATAGCTAGAGAAGAATGGATTAGAGGCAATACTAACGAACCCTTCGTTAATGCAAATATGAAAGAATTGGCCATCACAGGTTGGATGAGTAATCGAGGCCGCCAGAACGTTGCCAGTTTCTGGGCAAAAGAACTAAAACAAGACTGGCGTATAGGTGCAGCTTATTTTGAAAGCATGTTACTAGATTATGATGTGCATAGTAATTGGGGAAACTGGATGTACAATAGTGGGGTTGGTAATGACCCACGCGACCGAAAATTCAATATTGCACGCCAAGCAGACATCTACGACGCACAAGGAAAATTTCAACGATTATGGCTACAGGAATCCTTATTTTAAGACTTTAAAAAGACCTTAGATCGTCAATATCAAATAAATAAAGCCAAACCATAATTAAGCTTGTAAGACTAGGTTTGTCTCCCGTTGTTCGCTATAAATTTTTTACCCAAATTGACACATAATAAATGAAGACACTTAGACTCGTATTAGGAGACCAACTGAATCAAAAACATTCTTGGTTTCAAAAAGTAGATGAAAATGTTGTCTATATCATGGCAGAAATGCGCCAGGAAACAGACTACGTAAAACACCATATACAAAAAGTAGTGGCCTTCTTTTTGGGCATGCGTAGTTTTGCAGAAGACCTGACCAACAGGGGTCATAATTTTATTTATCTCAACATCACCGATGAAAATAATCCACACGATTTAGAGCAACTTATAAAGAAATACCTTCTAGAAACCGGGGCCAAAAATTTCGAATATCAGTTACCGGATGAGTACCGCCTGGACGAACAGCTAAAACGTATTTGCAATAATTTAGAAGTAGAATCACAAGCGGTTGATACCGAACATTTTTATACGGAACGCGACGCATTACAAAATTTCTTTAAAGGAAAGAAGCAATTGATCATGGAATCATTTTACCGCATGATGCGCAAGAAACATGACATCATGATGGTTAATGGCCAACCGGACGGGGGTAAATGGAACTACGACCAGAGTAATCGTAAAAAATGGAAAGGACAACCAGAAATACCTCAGGAACGTGGTTTTAAAAAGGATGTTTCTGTTATTATACAGGAACTGGAAGATTCTGGCGTAAAAACCTTTGGAGAAATAGAAACCAAAAACTTTAGTTGGCCCACTAGTCGGTTAGAGTGCCTATCTGTTTTAACCTACTTCTGTGACCAATTATTGGTACACTTTGGAGATTACCAAGATGCCATGCATGCCCAACAGAAGTACTTGTTCCACTCCAGGGTTTCCTTTGCTATGAACTCTAAAATTCTTTCTCCAAAAGAGGTCATAGATGCCGTATTAGACCATTATTACAAACACACGGATCAAATACATATTTCGCAAGTGGAAGGTTTTATCCGCCAAATTCTTGGCTGGCGTGAGTATATGAGAGGTATTTACTGGAAAGAAATGCCAGAATACGCAAACTTAAACAAGTTAGAAAACCATAATCCCCTACCCGACTTTTTCTGGACAGGTAAAACAAAGATGAACTGCTTAAGCCACGCCATTGGTCAAAGCCTAACGGATGCCTACGCTCATCACATTCAAAGACTTATGATTATTGGCAACTATGCCTTATTAACACAAGTAAACCCAGATGAAGTTGATAATTGGTACCTAGGGGTGTACATAGATGC
>JBLHNI010000177.1:0-6665 GCA_047650615.1 Maribacter sp. | reverse complement strand
AATAGAGTGACGCTAAGCAAGACCGAAAAAAACAAATGGGGATTGCCCCAGCTAGAATTTGATGTGGAATTCAAGGAGAATGAGTATAACATGCGGAAAGACATTGAAACGGAAATCGTTTCCATGTTCAAGGCTGCCGAATTCAAGGACGTTCAGCCATTCGAAGAATCCTCAGTACCAGGTCTAGGCATTCACGAAATGGGTCATAATGTAAAAACATCTGTTGTGAACAAAAACAATCAACTGCATGCGATACCCAACGTTTATGTTGCAGACGGCGCCTTTATGTCATCCTCTAGTTGTGTAAACCCTTCATTGACCTATATGCCGTTTACGGCAAGAGCAGCAAATCATGTCGCAGAACAATTGATAAAAGGAAACTGTGCATAAAATGCTTATTTAATCATAGATAGCAGGTGTTATACCGATTTTTTTGCGGTAACCTGCGCTACTAGCATTAATTGTACTATATTTTGAAATTAAAATTGTAATAGAATACCATATGGAGAATGCTTCTGCCAGAAATATGTGGGGAGATTATTTAGATAAACATTTAGAACATGCCTTTCACGAAGCGCCAAAAACAGCAGGTTTTGGAGACAACGAAAAAGATGCTAACGAATTAGCTGCCTTAGTAATGAGAGGCATTAAAAAAGCTACCTCATATTCCCTTTTAGGTCTGCAATACAGAAAGGAACCTCTGCCGAAAATTGGAAACTTTTTAGTAGTTACCAATTGGGCTAAAGAGGCACAATGCATTGTAAGAACTACTGCTGTGCAGCTCATTCCCTATTTCAATATAAATGAATCAAATGCAATTTTGGAAGGCGGGGGAGATAACTCCTTGGCCTACTGGAAAAAAACACATTGGGACTATTACACTAGAGAATTGGAAGCTTTTGAACGGGTTCCTAGAGATAGCATGATTGTCGTATTTGAGGAATTTGAACGGGTGTTTTAAAGGGGATGGGAGACCGCTGCGCTATTAGACTTGAGATATTTTAAATGAGTCTATTCAAATTAATATCAATTTCATTTGGAGTTTGTCAGCACCTATACTATTATACCTCTTATGAGATAAAGATAGCTACAAAAAGAGCCGAAAAAATTCAATTTTTCGGCTCTTTTTAGTCATGATATTTAGTTACTCCTCCAGCGCAACCCAAGTATTCCCATCTTTATGAGACTTCACAGTAGCCTCAATAAAATCCATGCCACGAACACCATCGGTCATCGTAGGGAATTCTCCATCATTATATTTTTCACCTCGTATGGCCTTGGCTACTCCTAAGTAAATATTGGCCATGGAATCAAAAATACCTTCTGGGTGTCCGGCCGGTAATTTGCTGCCGTCCAAAGACAGTTTCGAGTTATAGGCATGTCCTGGCTTGTATACCTGTGTCGGTTCCGTATCGCTCATTTTATATAAAAAGTTGGGTTTCTCTTGCTCCCACCTAAACGCTCCTTTTTCGCCATAAATAGCAATGGCAAGACCATTTTCCTCGCCAGTAGCTACTTGGCTACCGCGTATCACTCCTTTTACATGTGCTCCCATACGAATAAGCACCGTGCCATCTACATCCATCTGGTTGTCATCATAGAGGTAATTGAAATCACATAGTAACGACTTCACTTGTAAACCTGTGGTGTACTCTAACATATTAAAGGCATGCACACCAATATCCCCCATACAAGAACTAATCCCTGCTTTTTTGGGGTCCAAGCGCCAAACGGAGTTGCGCTTGTCCTTATCGTGGATGATGGTATTTATCCATCCTTGGTAATACCTAGCATCTACTTTATGTATTTTACCAAGTACCCCTGCCTTTATCATTTCCCGCATTTGGCGCACCATAGGATAGCCTGTATAGGTATGCGTTAACGCGAAAACAGTTCCTGCTTTCTCATGGGCTTGCTGTAAAACTTTAGCTTCTTCCAAAGTAGTCGTCATCGGCTTTTCACATATCACATGAAAACCGTTATCCAATAGCTTTTTCGCCATAAGAAAATGCAAGAAATTAGGGGTCAATACTGAACATACTTGAATCCGTTCCTCTTTTGGAAGTTTCATTTCCTCCGTTATAAACGTATCAAAATCTTTATAGATACGGTTTGTAGGAACATCTATCTCCTTAGCAAAATCTATATTATCCTTAAAATCGGCATTAAATACCGCACCGGCAATCTGATAGTTATCATTAATATGGGATGCTACTCTGTGTAAGACTCCTATAAGGGAATCTCCTCCACCTCCTAAAATTCCTAGTCTTATTTTCTTTGGCATGTGCTTGTCGTATTAAAATTATTTAAAACTATCAGTTGGAAATATAGTGTATTGATAGATTCCCGTAAACGCTAAATTTACAGACTTTCCACCTATTTAAAAAATTAGGATTTGTAGTCAATTTTTTCTGATTTGAACAATCCCGCAAAAAGAACAAGCACCAACAAAGCAAAGCTAGAAGGGTATAGCCATATTTGTTCCCATAGGTGTGAACCATCGGGCAAAAGGTAGGAATCGGAAATTTTACCCGCTATCCAAAAACCTATTAGCATACCTACACCATAGGTAGCTAAGGTGATTAAACCTTGAGCGGAACTTTTATATTTGTCCCCAGCTTTACTATCGGTATAAATCTGCCCAGAGACGAAGAAAAAGTCATAACAAATTCCGTGCAAAGCGATTCCAACGAGTAACATAAAACCAAGTTCCCCTGTATTGCCGTAGGCAAATAATACGTAACGTACTACCCAAGCCAACATGGCTATCAAAATAGTTTTCTTAAACCCGAATTTTGTAAAAAAATAGGGCAGTAGGAGCATAAAAAGTATCTCAGAGATTTGACCCAAGGTCATTTTTCCTGTGGGGTTTTCCATTCCAATTTCTACCAAAAACGGATTCGCATTCTGGTAATAGAAAGCCAAGGGGATACCTATTAATATGGACGAGATAAAGAACACCAAAAAGTTTCTATCCTTAAAGAGTGCCAAAGCATCCAAGCCCATGAGTTTTCCTTTAGGCTTGGTTTTTTGTCACTAGCCGCCTTTGGTGGTGTCTTAGGCAGGGTAAAACTAAATACCCCGAGAATAGCAGACGCTATTGCCGTCATTAAAAAGGTATTCTTTAACAATCCTTCTTGGCTTCCCGCTTCTGAATCCCAGCTAAAGAAATAACTAATCAGCAACCCGGCAACTACCCAACCCAATGTGCCAAAAACGCGCACCAGCGAAAATTCTTTTGCCGGATTTTTCATTTGATTAAAGGAAACAGAATTGACCAATGCCAAGGTTGGCATATATAAAATCATATACCCAAGTACGTAGGGATAAAACAGGTCAAAATTATCGACACCGTACATCAGATAGAGTAAAAATGCACCACCCAGATGTAAGATTCCTAATATCTTTTCCGCGTTAAAATATCGATCCGCAATAATACCAATGATAAAAGGAGCCACTATGGCTCCCCAAGATTGGGTAGAAAAAGCAAGGGCGATCTCTCCATCGGAGGCATTGATGTTGTTCCCCAAAAAAGTGCCAAGGGTAATGAACCATCCACCCCAAATAAAAAACTCCAAAAACATCATTATGCAGAGCTGTACCCTCGTTTTGATGCTCATTTTCTTGATTTTTATCTTTTATAGGAGACATAATCAAGGACAATGGGTTCTATTCCATTATTCCTGAAATCCGTTGCTATCTGACCTCTATGATTGGTAGAATGATTGATAATATGAAAAAGCATATCCTGAAGGGTATTGGTAAACAAACGCCCTTCAGAATTGTCATAATCTATGCGTTTTTCAAAGTCCTCCGCATTTGTGGTGATTTCAAAAGAGGTACGTTGGTTCTCATAATGAATATCACCCCAATCTTTCAAATCATGCTTTTGCCACACCTGGTAGTCGGGAACCTTACCTACAATCCTTGCATTCCAGATATGATGAGCGTTTAATAGGTGACTAAATAATTTCTCAGAGTTTTCTAGAGGAATATTCATCCCAAGGCAATGTTCAATAATCTTCTTGTTGCAATAAAAGTTATAATCAAATAGCTCGTTAAAAAAAGGCTTCATAGCACGGTAGGGCTTGGTCGTTATTTAGTTTCTTTGTTTGCTTTTAGCAGTAAATCGCGGGTAGCTTTTATACCAGCTTCCTCGCCTAGCTCGCTGCCCTCATATTCCACGCCAATGTATCCTGTATATCCAGCATCTTTTACTAACTGCAGCATTTTTACATAATCTATCACCCTATCATTACCCTGCGCATCAAATTCATTACTCTTTGCGCTTACAGCCATAGCGTAAGGCATCAATTCTTTCATACCCCTGTATTTATCATACATGTTCGCACAGCCATCATCAGATCTCTCGATACAAAAATTTCCAAAATCCGGTAGCGTGCCCACATTATCCATATCCGTCATTTTCATAACCTCGGCATGCATGGCGCCATTGGAAGATAATCCGCCATGATTCTCCACCAAAACATTAATATTTTTAGTCTTGGCGTATGTTCCCAACTTGATAAGACCGTCTACAGAGTTTTTTTTCCATACTTCTGGGTCAGAGCTTCCAGTAAGATTTACTCTAATAGCATGGCAGCCCATTGCAGCGGCAGCATCTACCCAACGTTTATGTTTTTCTACGGTTTCGTTACGCTCGGCTTCATCATCCGCAGCCAGATTCCCTTGCCCGTCTATCATAATAAGGATGTTTTTCATCCCATGTTTTTTCGCTTCGGCATTGCTCTTAGCAACAAAAGCGGCCATTGCCTCAGGGGAGTACTTGGCATCCGACAACTCAGGATTATACAGTTGGCTCACATATTCCAAGCCGGTAAAGCCCCATTCCTTTGACTTTTCTGCAAAGGAATACGGATCCACACTATCATTACGTATCATTTTGTGCATAGACCATTGTGCCAGTGAAAGATCAAAAAAGGGCTCCGCATTAACTTCTTGGACAATTTCGTCTGTTTTTTCCTCTTTAGATTCTTTTGTTTCCTTGCAGGAATACGAACCTAAAAGGGCCAGTGCAACGCAAACGGTAAATGACTTTTTTATACATGTGATTTTTCTCATAAGTGAAATATTTCTTTTATTAATCGGTTTAAAATCTATTCTTTTCAACATCTAGGCCACAAAATAATCCTAATGGCTAATTATATTACAATACGGTATTCGTAATAAGAATAAGCTTTAAATGTATTGAATTAATTTTATATTTAATAAATTTAGTAAATAAACAATCCCTATGAGTAAATTTTATTATAACGAAGAACAGGAATCCTACGACGCCATTGTGGTAGGTACTGGTATTAGTGGAGGCTGGGCCGCAAAAGAATTATGTGAAAAGGGTTTAAAGACCTTGGTCTTGGAGCGCGGTAGAATGGTAAAGCATATCGAAGATTATAAGACCGCAAATCTGGACCCATGGGATTTCCCGAATGGTGGGCAACCTACTAAAGAGATTGTAGAAAAACAAGCAAAGCAGAGCAGAACTGGATACACTACCAAGCAAGCAAGCCACAAGTGGTTTGTAGATGACTTGGAACACCCATATAATGAAACACAACGGTTTGATTGGATGCGAGGTTACCATGTTGGCGGTAGATCTTTAACTTGGGGACGCCAAAGTTACCGTTGGGGAAACCTTGACTTTGAAGCTAATAAGAAAGATGGTACAGCTGTAGATTGGCCCGTGCGTTATAAAGATATTGCACCTTGGTACGCCAAGGTAGAAAACTATATTGGCGTTAGTGGCGAGGCTCTTGGTTTGCCGCAACTTCCCGATAGTGAGTTCTTACCTCCTATGGAGCTTAATTGTGTTGAAAAAGTCCTTAAGGGCAAAGTTGCAGAGAACTTTGGAGGTAGGACAGTAACCGTAGGGAGGGTAGCCCATATTACTGGAACAAAGAACTTTGATGGCCGTAGTAAATGTCAGTATAGAAATAGGTGTATTAGAGGATGTCCTTTCGGGGCGTATTTTAGTAGTTTATCCTCTACCCTACCTGCAGCCGAAGCAACTGGGAATATGACTCTAAGACCAGATTCCATTGTGCATGAGATTATGTACGACGCAGATACTAAAAAGGCTATCGGTGTTAAAGTAATTGACCGTGTAACCAAAGAAACCTTCGAATTTAAGGCGAAAGTAATTTTCCTTTGCGCTTCTTCCATAGCATCTACCTCCATATTGATGCAATCAAAATCCGACAGATTCCCTAACGGAATGGGTAACGATTCAGACCAATTAGGACGTAATATTATGGATCACCATTTAGGCGTTGGGGCATCAGGAAAATTCGATGGTTTTGATGATAAATACTACAAGGGAAGAAGGCCAAACGGAGTTTATGTGCCAAGATTCAGGAATTTAGGTGGTGATAGTAATAGAAGTGACTACAAACGCGGCTTTGGCTACCAAGGTAGCGCCAGTCGTGGAGATTGGGAGGAAGCAGTAGCGGAGTTATCACATGGTAAGGACTTAAAAGACGCAATATTGAAGCCAGGAGGTTGGACTTTGGGCCTTGGTGGTTTTGGAGAAGTCTTACCCTATGAAGACAATAGGTTTACTTTAGATTACGACAAGCTAGACCCATGGGGTCTGCCCACAGTTACTTTCGATGCTGGATTCAAAGAAAACGAACTTAATATGCGTAAAG
>JBLHNI010000176.1:0-6785 GCA_047650615.1 Maribacter sp. | reverse complement strand
AGCAACGGAATCAAAAACAGGACAGTACTTTTCATCATTCCGCTCTAGCAAAAGAGCACAATGGGCACAGTACAGACATTTTAATCGCTAATCACGATTTGAAGTACCACAATCAATAAACAACAAAGTCATGAAAACCTTCATCAATCAATTTGCAAAGGAATCAAGAAAGTTTACTCTCCTTTTCAACCGACAAGAAAGCAAACGAATCCGTTGGGCACAACCATTACTTAGCCTTTAATCAGGGTGATTATAATAAAAAAATTAAAGGGGATACACTTCATCAAGGCATCCTCTTTGTGTGGAATGGTAAAATGGATAGACTCTAATCAAAGTCTATCCATTTTTTTGAACAGCACTTTTGCGTTCACTCGCGTAAATTATTTCTACCTTAAAGCTTATGGAAGTACAACAGCTAAACAAGTCCATTGATAAATGCAGTAGCAATGTGTCCCAAATATTACGCACGACATTTACCACTTTATGTATTGAGCAAACCTTAATGATAGAAAATCTTGAGATTAGAGAATTCGAAAATTCCGTAATGCGACAAGAACTAGTGAACAACGTTCAGAAAGAAATTAGAATGGCCTCTTGGACGGTCAAAGAACGTTTGGAGCAGTTCCTAAAAGACTTTTCAATTTTGGAGAATCGCATACCACACCTGATGATTGCCTCCTATTTAGGCATTACAAATATTTCGTTCAGCAGACTACCGAAACAATGCTAAAATGCTTTTTATCAATTGTTAATGCAGCTTTGAATTTGGAGTCATTCCTTTGTATAAAATAAAAGGAAATGAAAACTATTCAAGATATCATACGACAAAATATTTAAGGTAAAAAGGTATTGCTATTGTTCTTGCTCACCTATATCGTTTATGCAGCCATGCTATTAGTAACCATTCCCAAAGTCATGGAATTTGCCCTCGGAATGAATTTATTGGATATGATGCCGATGGGGTATAACCTGGAATACGTCCATTCATTATTCCAAACCCTAGGATCGGAAGGTAGAAGTGCCTATTTATATAAACAGATACCGTTGGATATGACATATCCCCTTTTGTTAATAATTAATTATTGCTCAGTACTGGCATATTTTTTAAACAAGCTCAACAAGCTAAAACCGGATCAAGCACAAAACTTGCAGAAACAAGGAGCACATGATGCCCTTTAAAATGTTAACCCCACAGAGGTATATTTTGGAAAAGCAGTTTCGGCACTTAATTAAAGGCAAAGAACTAAAGAAAAACCTAGGCACAAACGAAGAAAAATACGCTAAAAAAAATTGACAGAAGTAATTCTAACAGAATTACTTAATTTCAGGAATCTTTATAACCTAAACTCTATCGCTTTGGAAAAGAATTGTAGAAGCCTAGCAAAATTACTATCCTTAGGAGTCCTTTTCCCAGGCCAAGTTGCATATTCCCTATCCTCTATTTTAGAAACTTTACCCCCTAAGCTGGATAATAATTTAAAAAAACCATTACAGAAAGGTATTGATACCCTCTATAAAAAGGCTATAGTTATTGATGGTTTAACCATATCACGAGGTTGGAACGAAGCCTCTTTTAAGGCCTTAGAAAAATCAGGATATACAGGTTTTTGCACTTCATTAGCATCGGAAAATTTAAAAAACGCAATGGAAGCCTTGGCGGATTGGAAAAATCGAATAGACGAAAATTCTGATAGACTGATCTATGCAACTAGTGCTGAAGATTTTCTTAAAGCAAAGAAAGAAAATAAGACCGCCATACTATTAGGCTTTCAAAATGCTACGATGATTGAAAAATCTATCGATAATATTGATACGCTTTATAATGCCGGAACACGTTGGATTCAATTGACTTATAACCATCGAAATTTATTGGGTGACGGATGCACGGAACGTACCAACGCAGGCTTATCTGATTTTGGTATTGAAGCGTTGGAGCGTATGAACGAATTAGGAATTATGATAGACCTATCACATAGTGGCCGCCAGACCACTGATGATGGAATCAAATTCAGTACTTCCGGAGCGTGTTTCAATCATTCCATGTGTGAAGCGCTCTACAAAAACCACCCGAGCTCCAAAACTGATGCGCAAATTAAAGCGATGGCCAACAAAGGAGGTGTCATGGGTATTATTTGTCTGGGTTATATGATAGGCCCTGACCCTGGAGGCAAAACAACATTAGAAACCTATGTAGACCATATAGACCATGCCGTTAAGATTGGTGGAATAGACCATGTAGCCCTCGCATCGGATTTCGCTATCCAAGGATTAGAGGCTACTGGCGCCACAAGAGAAAATTGGTATGTACCCCGTTTAACCCGATTCAAATCTTCTTATGAGGTACGTTGGCCGCCATGGATTCCAGAATTAGAAAGCCCAGAACGGTATCTAAGCGTTGCTAAGGTTTTAGATAAAAGGGGGTATAGCTCGGGGGATATTGAAAAAATAGTAGGACAAAACTGGTTGCGATTTTTTCAGGAAACCTTAAAATCCTAAAACGAGTATTAAAAGCTATGAGGATACAAACAACAAACACTTGATATTAGTAACGCAAATACAATCCATGAAACGAACCCTATTTTTTCTCTTTTTCCTCTCTTTATGCACCGTCAACAGTCAGGCCTTAGAATTCGCTACGAATGGTAGATTAATTTTGGGCACGTATAAAGAACGTACCGCCTCTATCGGACTTGGCGATATAGATAGTGATGGGGATATAGATGTGCTTGTTGCCAACGGAAGGCATTGGCCCGGCCAGAATCGTATTTTTCTTAATAACGGCAAGGGAATCTTTACAGTTTCTAAAGTTTTGGGCGATGAACAGGAAACTAGCTATGCTACAGAGCTTGCTGATTTTGATAATGATGGTGCTCTTGATATTGCTGTTGGAAACGATATGGCGCCGAATTATATTTTTATGAATGATGGAAAAGGCAACTTTATTAAAGCTACAAGCTTTGGGAAACCATACGACCATACCAGAAACATCATAACAGCTGATCTTGATGCTGATGGGGATATCGACATTCTCATTACAAACAGAGGAAGTGAAAACGAAATATGCCTAAATGATGGTGCTGGAACGTTTTCTACAACGATAGGTTTCGGTAATAAAGAAGATTCTACCATAGACGTTGAAGTTGCAGATATGGATGCAGATGGTGACTTCGATCTCGTTTTAGCGAATAGGGATGACCAACCCAACTATGTATACTTAAACGAGGGAAATCTAAAGTTTACAAAAAAAATACCCTACGGCACAGGTAAGGATATTACGAGATCTGTTGCCATTGCCGATATAGATAAAGACGGCTATTTAGATATTGTTACTGCCAATATTGGAGAACCAAATGTTATTTATTTTGGCAGTAAACAGCAACGTTATAAGCGAAAAGTAACGTTTGACTCCAGCAATGACAAATCGTATTCCATCAGTATTGGCGATTTGGATAGGGATAATGATATCGATATCGTCATCGGAAACTATGGAGCCCCCAACACCGTTTTTGTCAATACTAAAAAAGGAAATAGTTGGAAAAAGACAGCCTTAAGTGATAAAAAATTCAATACCTACGATATTATGATTCAGGATTTAAATGGAGATAAAAAACCAGACATTATCGAAAGTAATTCGGGTGAACAAAACGTGTACTACTTTAATAAACACAAGTCCTAGTTTCCTTAAACATTAACTAATACCATACGCATCTAAACCAACCAAAAAAATTGAGAGCACATGAAAACTGATTTAATACTGAAATATAAAACTAGTACGCTATTTACAATTGTAGTGTTCCTGCTATTAATGACATCCTGTTCTTCCGAATCGTCTCGATGGGACGACATCAATGAAGAAGGCGCTTTTTTGGTATTCAGAAGGCAATCGCAGATTGGGGAAGAAACCTATAGCATTACATCGACTAAAGATTCCATTACCGTAACATCGCTACAAGGCGAAAATGAAAGGGGACGTATTACAGGCGTACTATCTGAACTTCACCTTACAAAGGAGTTAGTCCCCACGTACTATAACAATAGAAGAATAGCTGCCGATACTACTAATATTTTTAAAATGGAACGTTCATCTGCTGGTACGGTCTCCATTTGGGAAGAAAATTTTGAGGTCGTAACTACGGAAACTCCCCCAGTCTTTTTTCCCTTGCACAGTAATATTCCTGCTGCAATGGAAATGATGCTTTACCATTATTATTTTAAAAATAGCGAAGTAACTATCCCTACCCTACCCAGAGGAGAAGTGACCATCACCTATAAAGGCAAGGATACAATAACAATTAAGGGAGAACAAATACCGTTAGACCGTTACGTGACAGAAGGCATCAACTGGGGCGGTAGAACCGTTTGGTTAGACGAATCACAGCAGCTGATAGCCTTGGTAAAGGCCAATACCCAGATTAGAGAAATGATTAGAAAAGGATATGAAGAGGCATTACCCGTTTTTATAGCAGGTAATGTTGTAGAACAAATGGCTGCCCTTTCAAAATACACTACAGATTTAAAAGGAGAACAAGCTAAGGTTAAAGCTTTAGTAGGAGGAGATATTGTAGATGGCTTACGTGAGAGTACACAAAAAAATATGACCCTGATTATTGAAAATGGTCGTATTAAAACAATTGGAAAAAGCACAGTAGTAGAAATTCCTGAAAATGCTGAAGTTATTGATGTAACAGGCAAAACATTAATGCCCGGACTTTGGGATATGCACGCCCATTCCAATCAAGTACAATGGGCGCCAGCCTATTTGGCAGGAGGCGTAACTACGATTCGTGATAATGGAAATGAACTTGAATTTGCAACTTCTTTTAGAGATGCAATAGCTAAAAATGGAGCTTTAGGCCCCGATATTCTTTTGGCAGGAATGACCGATGGTGCTGGTATAAAAGGCAACGGGGCTATTAGAGCCAGAAACCTTGAAGAAGCTAAAGAAGTAGTGGGATTATACCATAAGAATGGATACAAACAAATAAAAATCTACACCTCAGTACAACCAGAGATGGTTAAGATACTTGCTGAAGAAGCACACAAAAAAGGGATGACCGTTACCGGGCACGTGCCCAAAGCTGTAGGCAATGCTATACCAGCTATTGAAAGCGGTATGGATATGTTAAGCCACAGGTCTCTAATCTTATCTGTACTTTTTCCTGAAAAGAACACAACAGCATTAGGAAGATACTATTTAGCCGAGAATGAGGTGAGTGCTGAAAGAATGAAAAAGGCAACGAACTTTTTATTAAAACATAAAACAGTACTAGATCCAACCATTGCCTTAAATGTTGTGGGAGCGCTTCCTAAAGGAGACCCGTTAGAGACCATAGAGCCTGCTGCTGATAGAATTGCCTATGAGTTATTTGAAGGGAAACGGTTTAGAAATGGCGCTAGTGCCAAACGCTCAGCGCTAATTAAAGAGGATAATAAAAAAGGGATGCAAATTCTTGGCGATTTTTTCAGAGCCGGCGTACCCATTGTAGCAGGAACAGATAATGTGGTACCTGTATTTAGTCTTTATTTAGAAATAGAAACCTACCATGATTTAGGAAAATTGACTCCTCTGGAGGCTATTAAAACAGCAACTAGTGCTCCTGCTAAGGCAATGGGAATGTATGCCGAAACAGGAAGTTTAGAAGTAGGTAAAGAAGCTGATATTGCTATCTTAGAGAAAAATCCGTTGGAGGATATTACGAATATAAGAACGGTATCTTCAGTGATGACCAATGGAAACTATTACAAAAGCGAACCGCTATGGAAAGCGGCTGATTTTAAACCAAATTGATCTTAAAAATGAGTGCCGAAAATTACGACCCAGAAGCAAGACTAAAAGAACTGAATATTGAACTTCCAAAAGCACCAAACCCGGTTGCAAATTATGTGAATGGTGTGCAAACTGGCAACCTTATTTTCTTAGCAGGAAAAGGACCCAGATATGCAAATGGTGTTGAAATAACTGGCAAATTGGGCATAGATATATCTATTGAAAAAGGCTATGAAGGTGCACGTTTGACAGCTATAAACCAAATAGCCGTGCTAAAAGAAATGTTGGGTGATTTAAAGAAGGTGAAACGTATTGTAAAAGTACTAGCGCTTGTCAATTGCCACCCCGATTTTATTGAACAACCAAAGGTTATAAATGGCTTTTCTGATTTGATGGTTGCCGTTTTTGGCGATAGAGGAATTCACGCCAGAGCGGCTATTGGAGTAGCCTCTTTGCCTAGAGCACAAGCCGTTGAAGTGGAATGTATTGTGGAGGTTTATGATTAAAACGTAACTTTTAGAATCGATAAAGAAGCCCAAAGAATTAGATGCCTCTTCTCCAAAGTTCGACGTAATCATACCCGTATATTTTGAGACGATAATTATAGTTTTAGCAAACCATGAGAATTTCAAAACAAGTTATTGGTCGTATTCTTGGGCCTCTTTCCCTTTTTTATATCTTATTTTTTTCCATCCTGAAGGACTTAGCGATTCAGCCAATGCCGTTTTAGCTTCTGTTACTTGGGTTGCTGTTTGGTGGATTACAGAAGCCATTCCTATTTATGTTACAGCATTATTACCCTTAGAGACCGTTGCACGGGCTTGCATAATTTTGCAAGATTTCGTATCTTTTCTTTATGGGATCAGTGCACCACCCAACCTTGGCCGATAGCATTTTGCGACCTGCGTTCACGCAAGATAAAGCAAACCTTTTTCACACAGATCAACACTCTATTGGATTGGCAACCAATAATAGAAATTTTAAAAAAGCACTACACCAAAGGACAGAGTGCCACGGG
>JBLHNI010000175.1:0-6800 GCA_047650615.1 Maribacter sp. | reverse complement strand
TATTTGCCTCTGGGCGCTATTTTTCCCAGGAGTTTGATGTTATGCCAAGCACTAGTGAGGAAAGGGATGCCAACGCGCATCTGCGTATAGACCATAATCCTTCCAGTAAGACCAATTGGCAATACGAGTTGTATTATACCAGTTATATAACCGATGAGAAAATCTTAGACCCTATAAATAATGACTTATTGATAGCCAATGATTTCAATCAACAGTTGTTTAGACCAGAGATTCGCTATAATCACAGCTATAGTGAGAACAACACTATGACGCTAGGCGCTGGTTATAATTTTGAGACGTTAGACCGGTCCCTTTTTGCAGAACAAGTAACGTTTGATTCGCAATATCTATTCGTACAGTATGATTTTAAGCCGCTTGAAAACCTTAACATTATTGCTGGCGCACGGTTTGATAACCATAGTGAATATAATTCTCAATTAAGCCCCAAACTATCGGCCCGTTACAATTTTAATGAAAATTTTGCTTTAAAGGCATCCGTAGGTAGTGGCTTTAAGGCTCCTGATTTTAGGCAGCTATTTCTGGACTTTACGAATGCGGCAGGAGGCGGATATTCTGTTTTTGGTAAAGAAGTCGAGGCCGCTGGGATACAGCGTCTTTTGGATAATGATGAAATAGCCAACTTAGTTGTGGAACAAAATACCCTAGGAGATCGCCTAAATGCAGAAAGTTCCATAGGCTATAATTTTGGGTTCTCTTATAAAAAAGGAATGATTTCTTCTGATATCAACCTGTTCAGGAATGATTTTGATAACCTTATAGATACGCAGATTTTAGCTGCAAGAACCAACGGGCAAAATGTCTTTGGATACATCAACAGAGAGAGTGTTTATACCCAAGGGGTGGAGGTTGATATAAAGTACCGCCTATTAGAAAATTTAGATTTCGGAGCCGGCTATCAGTTGCTATATGCTTTTGACAAGGATAAGGAGCTAGCCTTGGAGGCTGGCACCGTTTTTGGTCGCAATCCGGAAACTTTGGAAACGATAAGACTTACTAGAAGCGACTATTTTGGATTAGAAAACCGATCTAGGCATACCATCAACTTCAAGATGTTTTATGAAATTCCCAAATGGGATGCAAATACCAATCTACGGGTGGTGTACCGAAGTAGGTTTGGTTTAACCGATCGTAACGGCAACGACCTCTTGGATAATCTGGATAATTCGTTTGTAGCCGGGTATGCTTTGGTAAATTTTGCGTTTGGGAAGACTTTTTATAAAAATTATCAATTACAGTTCGGGGCTAATAACCTTTTGGACTTTAAAGGGCAAAACCCCTTGGCAGCGCAAGATGCCGAGGTTCTTGTAAACCCTGGAATACAATTTTTTACACGTTTAAACATTAAATTCTAAATCTAAATTATTATGAAAACAACACTTAAAATCTTTGCCTTCTTATTTGTACTGTTCGCCTTCGTCTCTTGCAACGACGATGATGAAGACCCATCCAAGAATTTTACAGTTGCTACTATTTCGCCAGAATCTGCTACGGTGGGTACTGAGATTACCGTGACGGGAACTGATTTCCCTACTGAGGCCTCTCAAGTCAAACTTACTGTTGGTGGGGAGACAGCAATAATAATTTCGTTGAGTAGTACCCAGATTGTGGCAACTGTTCCCCTAGGAGCCGTTAGCGGTGTGGTTAGCGTTAGTGTAGATGGTAATGAAAAAATGTCATCTACTGATTTTACTGTCTTATCCGACTTGATAAATGCTAAAGCTGAGAATATTTCTGCTCCTCAAACGGGTGGTCAAGGCCAGCCTATTGGAGGACCCTTTGTTAAATTTAGCTTTGAGACCGGTGCGGTAACCGATAGCGCTACTGAATGGGATATTGCCTTTAGGGGAACAACTATTGCCGTTAATGGAGGAGCGTTAACGGGAACAAGTGAGGAGCCAGAGCGTAATGGAAATGCTGCCGCGGGTGTAGTGGATGGTATATTTATCGAAGTGCTTTCTGCCGAAGGCATATCTTTTGTTCAAGATACCAATGCAGCTTTTGCAATACCTACAGGTAGCGACAACGGCTGGTACAACTATAATTTCATGACCAATTTGGTGACGCCTATTCCTGGGAAAATTTTGGTATTCCGCACGCATGATGATAAATTGGCTAAAGTGGAGATATTGAGCTACTACGAAGATGCACCCGCCAATCCCGATGGTTTTGCGGATCCATCAAGATTCTACACTTTTAACTATGTCTATAACCCAAATGAGGGTGAGACTTCGCTGCAGTAAAAATAGGGAGTACAAGTTGAGTTAGTTGAAAAACCGGACATGCTAGGGCATGTTCGGTTTTTTTTAAATTCTAGAATAGGTTTTATGGGACTCATTTGAAAAAAAAAACAATTACGTTGCTATTTGCCTTATAGAAAACAGTCTAGGCCCAGATTTAAACAGGCAGTTGGTGGTTGATACATTGGGTTATTTATGTTGGAGAACGCCCTAAAATAATTATTGTATATTATTTGTAGATTTCACAAGGCCTGTGATTGTAAAGATTGCGAAGGGTCTCCTTACACAAAAATCTGGTGCTTTAATCCTTCAACAGGTATTTGTTTAAAAGAAGACGAATCTATTTTAGAAGTGATAGAGGGCTTAATTAAAGGCACGCAGTTCATATTGAATATGGATGTCGCCTTGGACAAATTCAATATGAAACCTAAAAAGCTTGGTGACTGAGTTGTAAACAGAATTAAAATCTAGTTATATTTGCTAAAAAGCAAAAAAGATGAACAAGTCTATAGAAGCCCTTTTAAACGATCAGATAAAATATGAGGCCAGTGCCTCTATGCATTATATGACTATGGCAAGTTGGGCAGACGCCAAGGGATATAACGGTATTGCTCAATTTTTTTACAGTCAATCAGAAGAGGAACGGGTGCATATGATCAAATTGATAAAATTTGTTAATGAACGTGGTGGGAGCGTAGTAATACCAGCTTTGGAAAAACCAAAGGCTTCATTTGATTCCTTGGGCGAGCTTTTTGCCGATTTCTTAAAAAGCGAAATGTTCGTAACCGAGCAGATTAATCATGTGATTTATGAGTGTTTGAATAAGAAGGATTATAACGTACATAACTTTATGCAATGGTATGTTACAGAGCAGTTGGAAGAGGAAGCTGTTGCACGTACATTATTGGATAAATTGAATATAATTGGGGATGATAAGTCTGGTCACTATATGTTTGATCGCGATATAAATACGATTGCTACTTCGGTTGATGTAGAAGCGTAAGCGATGTTAAAAGTTCGATAATTTTAAAAAGATTCTGATTTCAGAATCTTTTTTTATATAGATTTGTTATTATTTAGATTTAATAAGAATAATGAATCCAACACTACTTATTCGTCCTTTTATCATTGTTTCACCAGATTGTGATGGTTGTTCTGCCAGTGGTAAAAAGAAAAACTGTTGTAAAAAATACAAAAAAAAAGGGAAGTCAAATTGTAAGCGGTGCCCTAAGCTTTAAGATTTATTTTCTAATCTAGCTATCCATTTAGTAACTGCGTTGTTGTTTGTTTAAGTTTTTTGATATCATATTAAGAGCATCCCTAAAAGGATGATTTGGGTTCTATTGGATCGGTTTTATTTTTTACATTATCCTCTCTCTTAATATGGCATGGATTGTTAACTCCAAAATTTTCTTAGCAATTTTCAGTGCTATTTTAACAAAAGGAGAAGAAGAATATTGGACTGATTCTCTCATTATTTGTTAATAATAATTCAATCGGTAAGCCCCTGAACAGTGGGCTGTGCTTTTATTTTTTTGTAACCATATTTATACTAGCATTTTAGCAGTGTTTACCCTAAGGGAAATTATATGTTAATAAGATGTGGAAAACCTAAATGATGTTAAGGAAAAGTAAAGCGAATAAATCTTGATCTTTACATACAGCAAATTCATATCACTTTTAATTCTTTTAACGTATTATGCAAATCACCCATCTCATCAAGAGGGATTCTACTAAAAAGCCCTTTCAGTTACACAAGATAACAAATGCTATTTTAAAGGCCATGACCGCCGTTGAACATGGAAATCTAGGGGATGCTGAACGTATATCCGAGAATGTAAGTGCCTCACTTTTAGAGCGTAAGGCTATTGATGAAAGTTACGTGCCAACTGTGGAGTCAGTTCAAGATTTTGTGGAAACTAAGTTGATGGAAGGTGGATTTTTTGATGTAGCAAAAGCATACATTATCTACAGAAACGAACAAACCTTAAAGCGGAAATCTAATATTTTTGAGAAGCGTATTAACTTGAAGCCGTATGAATACCCCCAGTTGTACGAATACGTACCTGCAATAAGACACTCTTACTGGATACATACCGAATTTAATTTCACAAGTGATATTCAGGATTTTAAAACACGCCTAACGGAAGCTGAGCAAAGCGCCATAAAAAACACCATGTTGGCCATTTCTCAAATAGAAGTTGCAGTAAAGGGCTTCTGGGGAGACATCTATCATAAAATGCCAAAGCCAGAAGTTGGGTCTGTTGGCTCCACTTTTGCAGAAAGTGAAGTAAGACATGCCGACGCATATTCACATTTATTGGAAATTCTTGGGCTAAATGAGGAATTTAAGCTGTTGAAGAAAAAGCCTGTGATGATGAAACGGGTTCAGTATTTAGAAACTGCATTGAAGAATGCTAAAAGCGATGATAATAAGGAGTATGCAGAATCAGTTTTATTGTTCTCTCTTTTCATTGAGCATGTTTCTCTGTTCTCTCAATTCTTGATTATTATGGCTTTCAATAAGCATAAAAATATGCTTAAAGGAATTTCGAATGTTGTAGAAGCTACTTCTAAGGAAGAACAGATTCATGGAGATTTTGGTATTGATTTAATTAGAATTATCAAGGACGAGAATCCAGATTGGTTTGATGGGGAGCATCATGCTAAGATTAAGACAATGTGTGAAGAGGCGTTTGCCTCTGAAAGTACTATTGTAGACTGGATTTTCGAAAAAGGTGAGCTTGACTTCCTACCCAAGGCCGTGGTAAATGAATTCATCAAAAATCGATTTAATAATTCACTAGAGAGTATTGGAATTGACAAAATTTTCGAAGTGGATGAATCTTTATTAGCCGAAACGGAGTGGTTCGATGATGAGATAATTGGAACCAAACACGGAGATTTCTTCGTAAAACGCTCTATTAATTATAGTAAAAGAACACAAAGTATAACCAGCGACGATCTTTTTTAAATGAACGAACTAAATAGTATCCACGACAACAAAACAGAAGCGATTAAAGAAGGCGCCAATCTAGTTAATGCTAGGAAGGAAGCACTGGAAAACCATAAAGCAAAGACAGAATCTGGCTTTGAATGGTTGACTGAACATAGTCGCAATTTTTTAGACTCCGGTTATCTAACCGATGGAGTTACCGCTGAACATCGTATAAGAGAAATAGCAGATAGGGCTGAACATATTTTGAAAATGCCGGGTTTTTCCGATAAATTCTACGGCTACATGTCTGAAGGATTTTATTCTTTGGCTTCTCCGGTATGGTCTAATTTTGGTAAGGAAAGAGGCTTGCCTATTAGCTGTTTTGGATCGCATATAGCGGATGATATGGGTAACATATTATACACCCAATCAGAAGTAGGCATGATGTCTAAATTAGGTGGGGGTACTTCAGGGTACTTCGGAAAAATTAGACATCGTGGTGCAGACGTTAAAAATAATGGTCAAGCCTCAGGTGCTGTGCATATTATGCAACTTTTTGAATCTATGGTAGATGTAGTGAGCCAAGGTTCTGTTAGACGCGGGCGCTTTTCACCATACCTTCCGGTAGAGCATGAAGATATAATGGAATTCTTGGAAATTGGTACTGAAGGAAATCCTATACAAGAACTTACCCACGGTGTAACGGTTACCAATGAATGGATGCAAGAGATGGTAGATGGCGATGCAAAAAAGCGCGCTATCTGGGCTAAAGTATTGCAACGTAGGGGAGAAATGGGCTATCCCTATATCTTTTTTAAGGACAATGCTAACAACGGAGCTGCAGATGTGTATCAGGATAAGGATATGCCAATATATGCAAGTAACCTTTGTACAGAGATTATGTTGCCCTCTAATGATGATTGGTCTTTTGTTTGTGTACTTTCCTCTGTAAACGTATTGCATTATGATAAATGGAAAAACACCGACGCTGTAGAAACGATGGTTTGTTTCTTGGATGCGGTAATTACAGAATTTCTTGAAAAGTTAGAGTCTTACAGAGATTCTGAAAGTCGAGAAGATCGACAAACATTTCTCTTCATGGAGCGTGCTTATAATTTTGCAAAGGAAAACAGAGCATTAGGTCTTGGAGTTTTGGGATGGCACTCGTTATTACAGTCTAGAAAATTACCTTTCAATAGTCAGGAAGCTTACAATTTGAATACTGAGATTTTTAAAGAAATCAAAGAAAGGAGTTATAAGGCATCTGAGGAGTTAGCACAGAAATTTGGTGAACCAGAAGTGCTAAAAGGGTATGGGAGACGTAATACTACGTTGAACGCTATTGCACCAACCACATCTTCAGCATTCATTCTTGGTCAGGTTTCACAAGGTATAGAGCCTATTTGGTCCAATATATATGTAAAGGATATCGCGAAGATAAAGACAACGATTAAGAACCCTTTCTTAGTAGAATTATTGGAGGAAAAGGCTAAGAATAGTACTGAGGTTTGGAGAAGTATCCGCGAGCGTGATGGTTCTGTACAGCACTTGGAATTCTTATCTGATTTAGAAAAAGAAGTGTTCAAAACCTATTCAGAAATAGA
>JBLHNI010000174.1:0-6835 GCA_047650615.1 Maribacter sp. | reverse complement strand
CTGTTCCGGAACCCAATACCTTTTCCTTTAACTCTCCAAAGGGGATGTGCCCCTATTGCAGTGGCTTGGGTCATGTATACGAAGTAAACGACTTAAAGATATTTCCCAACAAAAAACTTTCTATTAAAGCGGGAGGGATTGCGCCTTTGGGCGAATACAAAAAATCATGGGCCTTTAAGCAAATAGAGACCATTGCACAACGTTATAATTTTGAACTAACAGATTCCATTGAAAAAATCCCGGAGGAAGCGATCGCGGTGCTATTAAAGGGCGGTAATGAAAATTTTGAGGTCGACTCCAAAAGTCTAGGCGTAAAACGCACTTATAAAATTGACTATGAGGGGATTTCTAACTTCATAAAAAGTCAGTTCGAGACCGCTGCAACAACTTCCATAAAAAGATGGGCAAAAGAATATATGGATAAGATTACCTGTCCTACTTGCGACGGCGCCCGTTTGCGTAAAGAATCGCTTAATTTTAAAATAGACGACAGGAATATTGCAGAAGTAGCCCATTTGGATATTTCGGAACTAGCAGATTTTTTTGCAGCCCTCGAACAAAAGCTAGAAGGCAATCAATTAAAAATCGCAGGAGAGATTGTAAAGGAAATACGCACTAGAATTCAATTTCTTTTGGATGTTGGTCTAGATTACCTTTCCTTGAACAGAAGCTCAAAATCGCTCTCTGGTGGTGAAGCGCAACGGATCCGTTTGGCAACACAGATCGGGAGTCAGCTTGTAGGCGTTCTCTACATTTTAGATGAACCGAGTATTGGCCTACACCAACGAGATAATGCAAGACTCATCAAATCATTAGAATCCTTACGAGACTTAGGGAATTCTGTTATTGTAGTAGAGCACGACCGTGATATGATTATGTGTGCAGATTATGTGATAGATATTGGCCCAAAAGCAGGCAAGCATGGCGGAGAGATTATTTCCCAAGGCACGCCAGAGGAACTAAAGAACCACCATACATTAACAGCAGATTACATTACGGGAGTAAAGGAAATAGCGATTCCACAAACTCGAAGGAAGGGCAATGGAAAGAAAATAGTGCTTTCTGGGTGTACAGGAAATAATCTAAAGAACGTAAAGGTTGAATTTCCGTTAGGAAAAATGATTGGTGTGACTGGAGTTTCCGGCAGTGGAAAATCTACCTTGATCAACGAAACCCTCTACCCTATCATGAATGCCCATTATTTTAATGGCGTTAAAAAACCAATGCCCTATAAAAAGATTACCGGGCTAGAATATATTGATAAGGTTATTGACATTAACCAGTCTCCCATTGGGAGAACACCACGTTCCAATCCGGCAACCTATACGGGCGTATTTAGTGAGGTTCGTTCCTTATTTACCAAAACACCAGAAGCAGCCATTCGTGGTTACAAACCAGGGCGTTTTAGTTTTAATGTAAAAGGTGGACGATGTGAAACCTGTCTAGGAGGCGGTTTACGGGTGATAGAAATGAACTTCCTACCAGATGTTTACGTGGAATGCGAAACCTGTAACGGAAAACGTTTTAATAGGGAAACCCTAGAAATTCGGTATAAAGGAAAGTCGATTGCAGACGTTTTGGAGATGACCATTGACGAAGCAGTGTCTTTTTTTGAACTTATTCCTAAAATACATCGTAAGTTAAAGACCATACAAGATGTTGGGTTGGGTTATATTTCTTTGGGTCAGCAGTCTACCACATTATCGGGTGGAGAAGCACAACGTATAAAACTAGCTACTGAACTATCTAAACGGGATACGGGCAATACATTTTATATCTTGGATGAGCCTACGACGGGACTTCATTTTGAAGATATTAGGGTGTTAATGGAAGTTTTGAATAAATTGGCAGATAAAGGAAATACGGTTTTAGTTATTGAACATAATCTAGATGTTATAAAACTGGCAGATCATGTAATCGATATAGGCTACGAAGGTGGTCGTGCCGGTGGCCAATTGGTAGCCAAAGGAACACCGGAAGAAGTCTGCAAGGACAAAAAAAGTTATACGGCAGCCTTTTTGAGAAAAGAAATGAATGTTAAGTAGTCTTAAAAGAGATTAAGATACTTAAATTAACGCGCAATCAATAGTAGTAAACTATGAGATCAGAAAAACATCATAAAGGTTGGAACGAAATTAAGACCAACGATTCTTGGGCACTTTTTAAAATTATGGGCGAGTTTGTCAACGGTTTTGAAAAGATGAGCAAAATAGGGCCGTGTATATCTGTATTCGGATCTGCCCGCACCAAAGAAGAAGGCAAATACTATAAACTAGCGGTGGAGATATCCAAAAGTATTGCCGAAGCTGGTTATGGAGTTATCACTGGTGGTGGACCCGGTATTATGGAGGCGGGTAATAGAGGAGCAAATTTAGCCGGTGGTACCTCCGTAGGACTAAATATAGACCTACCATTCGAACAGCATGACAATCCCTATATAGATCCAGATAAAAGTTTGGATTTTGATTATTTTTTCGTGAGAAAGGTCATGTTCGTAAAATACTCCCAAGGCTTTGTAGTTATGCCTGGGGGTTTTGGCACCCTAGATGAGCTGTTCGAAGCGATTACACTAATACAGACCCATAAAATTGGAAAATTTCCCATAATTCTCGTGGGTAGTGATTTCTGGATAGGTCTTTTAGATTGGATCAAGAACATTATGTTGAAAGAAGGGAATATTAGTCTAGAGGATTTGAACCTCATACAAATTGTAGACACCCCAGAGGAAGTCATCGAAATAATAGATTCGTTTTACAAAGGCCATACGTTGAGTCCTAACTTTTAATATACCCTTTTGAGAACGTTTCCTTCCTTTAGCAAAACGCTTTACTTGCTTCTATTTTTAGTTGGAAGCACATGCGTTTTTGCGCAATACGAAACAAAACTTTCAGTAAGTTTAAACGAGTATACCAAGGAACTAGATATTAAACAAGAGTTTACCTATTACAACGATTCACGTTATAATTTAGGGATGCTCTACTTTAACGATTGGGCTAACGCCTACTCTAAAAAGAACACCGGACTTGCAAAACGTTTTGCACAAGAGTTTAAGAAAAGTCTGCATTTGGCAAAAGATAGTGAACGGGGATTCACCTCCATTATCAGCGTTGTAGATGCTGATTATAATGGGCTAGAGTGGGAACGGGCTTCAGGAAAGGATATTATACAGATACGATTAAACGAACCTTTAACACCGGAAACTTCTACCAAAATTTTCATTACCTATAAAGTAAAATTACCCTCAGATCAATTCACCACATACGGGTATAACAACAAGGGAAATTATTATCTGAAGGATTGGTATCTAACTCCAGCAGTATATGACGGTAAATGGCGCTTGTACTCCAATAAAGACTTAGAAGACTTGTATACCAATATGACCAAAACAACTATCGATTTTAAATATCCCGATAGCCTGTATATCAGTTCGAACCTAAATAAACAGTCCGAATCCAAATTCCCTAATGGGCAATCGGTACAGTTGACTGCCGAAAAACAAAAAAGCGCAGAACTAATTATAAGGACTACGAACGACTTTACGACCCACGTAACCCCTTCTTTAACCATAGAAACAGATATATCCGCGCCACGGTTTAGCCCAATAGAACAAGGAATAAGTATCAATAGGATTACCGATTTCATCCAAAAGAATTTAGGAGATTTTCCTCATAAAAAATTATTGGTAAGCCAACTAGATTACAACAAAGACCCTTTATATGGGCTAAATCTATTACCCTCCTTTGTAAGGCCTTACGAGCAGCAGTTTCAGTTTGAAATGAAATTTTTGAAAACAACTTTGAACAGTATGCTCAAAGAAACCCTGTTTTTAGACCCAAGAAGCGAGCAATGGCTGAATAGTGCTATTGCCAATTATCTGATGATTGCTTATGTGGACGAATTCTATCCTAACCAAAAACTATTCGGGAATTTATCGCGCATATGGGGCCTGCGCAGCTTTAATTTGGCAAAGATGGAATTCAATGAGCAATATGCCTTCCTGTATAACCTTATGGCTCGGAGCAATAGAGATCAAGCCTTAACCGTACGTAATGATTCGCTTATAAAATTCAATCAACAAATAGCCAATAAGTACAAAGCAGGCCTAGGGCTAGCCTACCTAGGAAATTATATAGGGAAAGATAAGGTAGATGAAAGCCTTAAAACCTTCTTTAAATATTACCAACTAAACAAAGTAAAAGTTCTTGATTTTGAGTCTATTTTGAAAAGATCAACAACCAAGGATATCAATTGGTTTTTTAAGGATTATGTAGCCACCGACAGCCGAATCGATTTCAAAATTAAAAAAGTTAAAAATCTTGGGGACTCTTTAAATGTAAGTATCAAGAACAAGGAAGGCACCAATGTGCCAATATCAATGTTCGGCCTTAAAAATGATTCGGTTATTTCCAACTACTGGTTCAAGGATATAAAAACGGTAGAAACATTTACCATACCTAATAACAATGAAGATAAACTAGTACTTAACTACGATCAAAAAATACCAGAGTTTAATCAACGGGACAACTGGAAATCTTTAGGAGGATTTTTATCTAGCAATAAAAAATTGCATTTTACTTTTTTCAAGGACACCGAGAATCCCAATTACAATCAAGTGTTCTATGTACCCGTATTAAATTTCAATATTTATGATGGATGGACCCCAGGTATGCGACTCTATAATAAAACCTTTTTAGAACGCCCTTTTGTGTATGATTTTGCACCTTCCTATTCGTTTAGGGAGAAAGCTTTTGTTGGGTACGGGAAGTTCAATTATCGTAAATACTTGAATAAAACGGGGCTGTACGTTTCTAATTATGGCATATCTGCATCTACCTCACATTTTAATGTAAACTCACGAGCTACCTCTGTAACACCTTCCTTAAGTTTTGGTTGGAGACCAGATGATTTAAGATCTGACAAGCGAGAGTTCCTAACCTTTAGGTATGTAAATATCCTTAGAGATTTTGATGAAAGTATTCAAGATTTAGCTAATGACTCGGAAAATCCTGACTACAGTGTATTTAATGCAAGATACCTAAATAGACATAATGGCATCATTGATTATAACTCATGGTCTGTGGACTTTCAATTGGCTGGTAACTTTAGTAAAGTAGCCTTTGAATATGAGTATCGAAAACTCTTTGAAAACAATAGGCAATTTAACCTACGTTTTTTTGCTGGCAAATTCCTGAGCAACAATACCGATACTAATTTCTTTAATTTTGCTTTGGATAGACCTACGAATTATCTTTTCGATTATAGTTATTTAGGGCAATCCGAAGATTCGGGAATCTACAGCCAACAGCTTATTATTGCGGAAGGTGGTTTTAAATCCTTTTTGGACGAGGAGTATCGTTTTTCTGATAATTGGATGACAACTGTTAACACAAGTTTTAATCTTTGGCGTTGGGTAGAATTGTATGGTGATGCCGGTTTGGTGAAAAATAAAGGTTCCAGAGCAAAATTCGTTTACGATAGCGGTATTCGCTTAAACCTAGTAACCGATTTCTTTGAACTTTATTTTCCTTTACACTCCAATAATGGCTGGGAAGTGGGCAATCAAAACTATGGGGAGAAAATTCGTTTTATCATTACGGTAAGTCCAAGAACACTTACAGGATTATTTACTAGATCCTGGTTTTAGCTTCTAAATTCGCAATAAAAACCATAATTAACAAGCCATAATTAACAAATACGCAATTAATTGTTGCTAAAGCCAGTAATATCTCAAAAAATATTGTCGTTCTGCCATTGCTAAAATGCTTTTGTTTGAGTATTTTTGCAACAATACAATATAGCCTATGAATGTCTCTTCCAAAACTAGCAATGATATTTCCTTTGAAGATTTTAAGGCGCAAATACTTCAAGACTATGAAATAGCTTTTATAAGCAGGTCATGTAGTATTATGGGTAGAAAAGAAGTACTTACCGGTAAAGCTAAATTTGGAATTTTTGGTGATGGTAAAGAACTTCCGCAATTGGCCATGGCCAGAGCCTTTAAGGACGGAGATTTTAGAAGCGGTTACTATCGCGACCAAACCTTTATGATGGCACTAGGGCTATTAAAACCAAAGGATTTTTTCCATGGCTTATATGCTACTTCAGACATGGAGAAGGAGCCTATGAGCGGTGGCCGTCAAATGGGAGGTCACTTTCTTACATACAGCCTAAACCCAGACGGCACATGGAAAGATTTGACACAACAAAAAAATAGCAGTTCTGATATATCCTGTACCGCTGGCCAAATGCCCAGATTACTAGGATTGGCACAGGCCTCAAAAGTATATAGGGGGGAAAAAGGAATGGACAGCTCCAAGTTTTCCGATGCCGGAAATGAGGTAGCATGGGGAACCATAGGAAATGCAAGTACCAGCGAAGGTATGTTCTGGGAGACAATAAATGCTGGCGGTGTATTACAAGTGCCCATGGTTGTGAGTATTTGGGACGATGAATACGGAATATCAGTACCTGCAAAACACCACACTACAAAAGAAGATATCTCTAAAATACTATCAGGCTTTCAACGCGATGAAGAGCATGAAGGGTATGAAATATTAAAAGTACAAGGTTGGGACTATACAGCCTTGATGCACGCCTATGAAAACGCATCTGATATTGCCAGACAGGAACATGTACCTGTAATCATTCATGTAACCGAATTAACCCAACCTCAAGGACACTCCACTTCCGGTTCTCACGAACGCTATAAAGACGATAAGCGATTGGAATGGGAGCGTGATAATGATTGTAATAAGCGGTTTAAAGAATGGATTTTAGAATCTGGTATTGCCACTACTTCCGAACTGGCAGAAATGGAGAAACAGGTAAAAAGAAC
>JBLHNI010000173.1:0-7025 GCA_047650615.1 Maribacter sp. | reverse complement strand
ACAGGAGAAAGTTTTGTTCCTCCATCCTAAGCAGGAGTAATTTAGGGAAATATAAAATACGAACTATTGAGATTTTTAAAACGCATGAAACAAAAACGTTTTATTCGACCCAAGGTGATTTGAAACCACAAAATACGATTTGAGTTCGTATTTGTTGCGAATGAATTCCGCTATTCCGATAACGTGATTTATCTTTGAATTCACAAAAACACAATATGGCTTCCGGATTTTTTGCAATTCTAGACGATGTAGCAGCGTTATTGGACGATGTTGCAGCAATGAGTAAAATCGCCACTCAAAAAACGGCAGGAATTCTAGGAGATGACTTAGCCGTAAACGCAGAGAAAGCTTCCGGTTTTGTTTCTAAACGTGAACTGCCTGTTCTTTGGGCCATTAGCAAGGGATCGCTCCTTAACAAGGTTATCATTCTACCTATTGCTTTTCTACTTAGTGCCTTTTTACCTTGGGCAGTAACACTCGTACTAATTCTTGGTGGACTATACCTCGCCTTTGAAGGTGCAGAAAAAATATATGAATTCTTTGTACCACACGATAAAGCGCATATTCCTTCAGAAATGGCAGCTCCTAGTGAAAGTGATATCCTAGAGATAGAGAAAACAAAAATTAAGTCGGCCATTGTAACCGATTTTATTTTGTCCATTGAAATTGTTATCATCGCCTTAGGTACAGTTCTAAACAAACCCCTTTACACTCAAATAATTGTGGTATCTATCGTTGCGCTACTAGCGACGGTAGGAGTTTACGGAATTGTTGCACTAATAGTTCGTATGGATGAATTTGGACTTAGACTCATCAACTTTAATGAAAAAGATAACAGTATTTCCGATAAAATAGGGCGGTTTTTTGTTAACGCTTTACCTATGGTAATTAAATCACTATCCGTTATCGGCACCCTTGCGTTGCTCTTAGTCTCGGGAGGAATATTTGTGCACAACTTGGATTTTCTCTACAATATTCTCCCTTTGGTTCCAGGTATTCTCGTTGAATTTTTAGTAGGACTTGTAGCGGGGGTTTTGATGCTACTTCTTTATAAGGGGATAAAAAAAATCTTTAAAAAAACTAAATTCATCTCTTAGCTTTTACTCTGACCTCTTGTGTGCATTATACGTATGGACTTATTTTTGTTCGGGCAGAATATAGGTATCTACTCCATCTGTTAACCAGTCTAAGCTAAGTTCCGTAAACATATTTTCTTGATAATCGTCTTTCTCAAAGAACAGACCAATTGCACCATTTGAAAGTACACTCATAGAAGAATAAACAGCGCCTTGGCTATAAATCGTTTTACCTCCCGACCAAGTTTTACCTTCATCGTAACTTATTCTTACGGTAAGATTACTTCGGTTATTTTTTGAATTTGCATTTAAAAAAAGAAGTCTGTCTTTATCATCTCCATACTGGGTTACACTATTTCTATCTGAAGCACCCAAATCGCTAGTATCAGATAATCCAACATTGTATCGGATACCAAGATTGATTCCATTATCTGATTTATACCCTAGACCAAAATTCTCGCCAAAACCAAGGGAATTAAGAGTGCCCTCTAAATTATTGACCTCTTAATCATCAGATAGCAAAAATTCTATTTAGGAACCAACTTCATGACATAATCCTTTTGCTACATACTAATTTAATAATAGTTCACCCCTTTACTCCAACACCGTAAACTCTAAACTAGAATCCGTAAACACGGTATGTATTTGAGTCTTAAAATCTGCTTCATCAGCTTTGAAAATATTATCTACGTAGGTTTGAGGGTTTAGGTCAATCAACGGAAACCAAGTGCTTTGTACTTGCACTTGTAGCTTGTGCCCTTTTTTAATGGTATGGAACACGTCTTGTAGTTTTATGTTGACTTCCGTTTTCTCATTTGCTACAAAGGGTTCGGGGTCGGAGAAACTGTTTCGGAACCTGCCACGCATGACTTCGCTGCGCACCATTAAATGATAGTTACTCATTCTTAAATGTGGCTGCATTTCTTCATTGGTTTCGGTATCTGCTGGATGTACGTCTATCACCTTTACGATCCAATCCGCTGCGGTGCCCGTGGTCGCTACTTTTAGTTTCGCGAGAATATCACCGGCCAAAGTCAAGTCTTCTTCCATGACTTCGGTCTCAAAAACAAGTACATCTGGCCGACGGGCGGCAAAACGCTGATCGTCCGTCATATATTTTCTTGGTGTAAATACCGTTTTAATATCCTCTGAATAGGGAACAGGCTTTTTAATATCGCTAATAAATTCGATTCCCGTAGTGCTTTTCAGTTCTGGCATTAATTCTTGATTATCGGAAAGAAAGAAGTCCTTTTTAGTGGTTCCCTTTGGAGGCCATGCATCGTATTCTTTCCATTCCTTTCTACCAGAATCATAGACATAAGCTTCGGGTAGACCGCTATTTGCATCTCCTACACCCTTTAAAAAGTGGTTAAAAAATTTTGTCTCTATTTTCTCTTGAAAAAATTCAGAAATAGAATCCCCAAAATAGTAGTTACCCACTACGTTTCTTCCGTTTCTTCGCGCCCATCGGCCATGGTCCCAAGGGCCAAATACCATTGTATTATAGCTGTTTCGGTTCTTTTCGATATTCTTATAGGTCTCCAAGGGGCCATACAAATCTTCCGCATCAAACCAACCACCAACCACCATAGTCGCCACGTGCGACTTGGATTTATCTAAATGTTGAATCAAACCCCTACTTTGCCACAGTTCATCGTAATTAGGATGCTCTTTAAGTTCGTTCCAGAAATAATCATCGGTCATACCATCGAGGGCAACGCTAACTTTATCTTTTAAATCATATTCGAATAAAGAATTCAAGTTCTTTAAGGGCCCCTTGTCTAAGAAGAATTGGTATTGATCCTCGGTTGGTAAATCCGGTAGGGTGTACCATGCAGTGTCAATTGGCTGGTCTCCATTAGGCCTTGGGGTACCAAAAAGGGAAGTAGCCCTAAAATAACTCAACATATACGCTCCGTTGTGGTGAAAATCATCAAAGAAAAAATCTCCGATACTGGCTTGTGGAGAAGATGCCTTTAAAGCGGGGTGCGCGTCTATTGTGGCATACGTAGCATAATAACCAGGATACGAAATACCCCAAACACCAACATTACCATTAGTACCCTCCACATATTTCACTAACCATTCTATAGTATCATAGGTATCTGTACTCTCATCTACCTCTTTATCCGAAGTTTTGTTAGGAATATAGGCTCGCATATTTTCATAATGACCTTCACTAAGCCATCTCCCGCGTACATCTTGGTATACCACAATATTGCCTTCTTGCATGAGGTGTACATTTGGCCCTATCTGCTTTTTAAATTCCCCATTGCCGTAAGGCGCAGAACTATAGGGCGTACGCTGCATAATAATAGGGTATTCTTTAGTCGTATCCTTAGGCGAATAAATAGTGGTATGCAGCGAAACACCATCACGCATTTCTATTTTCACCTCCTTTTTGGTGTAATTATCCGAAACATAGGTTTCCAAAATTTCACCTTTAGTAGTTCTGGCACAGGAAAAGGAGATGCATGCTACTGTTATTAGGACAAGAACATATCTAAAAGTGAGCTTTGACATAGTGTATCATTTTATGATCTAAAGCTAGTGAAGATTCCTAAATTAGGGAAATAAAAAAAGGAACTGTATTTAGGTTCCTTTTTTTATTTATCATAATTAGCGGGGTTAAATCTTTCAAACCCGAGAAATTGAAGTACTCTAATTCCTATAAACCGACAAAAAACATGACTTACAAATTAAAAGCTTTTTTCACTTCAGCTACCATATCCAGTTTCTCCCAGGTAAAAAGCTCCACTTCCTTTTCTACCCTACCGTTATATGGCGATTCAAATACCTTTGTTACCGTAGTAGGCGTTTTGCCCATATGGCCGTAAGCAGCGGTTTCCAAATAAATTGGATTTCTCAATTTTAATCTGTCTTCTATAGCGAAAGGTCGCATATCAAACAAAGCAGCTACTTTTTTTGCAATAGCACCATCGCTTAAATCTACATTACTCGTACCATAGGTATCCACATAGATAGAGGTGGGTTCCACTACACCAATAGCGTAGCTTACCTGTACCAAAATCTCATCTGCTACACCCGCAGCGACCAAATTTTTAGCGGCATGCCTAGCTGCATAGGCCGCACTGCGATCTACCTTACTTGGGTCTTTTCCGCTAAAAGCACCACCACCGTGGGCACCTTTGCCTCCATAGGTGTCTACGATAATTTTTCTTCCGGTAAGTCCGGTATCTCCATGTGGTCCTCCGATAACAAATTTTCCAGTAGGATTGATATGGTATGTAATTTGATCGTCAAACAGTACCTGTATGTTTTTGGGAAATTGGGCTTTTACCTTCGGAATTAAAATAGAAATAATGTCTGCCTTTATTTTAGCTAACATTTTATCATCGTCCGTATCAAAAGCATCATGTTGTGTAGACACTACAAGGGTATCTATTCGTTGCGGCACATTGTCATCAGAATACTCTATCGTAACCTGTGCCTTGGCGTCTGGTCTTAGGTATGGTATTTCAGTTCCGTTCTTTCGCAGTTCTGCTAATACATATAAAAGTTTATGCGAAATATCAAGCGCCAAGGGCATGTAGTTTTCGGTCTCTTTTGTTGCATAGCCAAACATCATTCCCTGATCACCAGCGCCTTGTTCTTCCTTGGAACCACGGTCAACGCCTTGGCTGATGTCTTGAGATTGCTCATGTATTAACGAAATAACGCCACAAGAATCACCACTAAACTGGTATTCACCTTTGGTATACCCTATCATGTTAATAACGTCCCGTGCAATGGTCTGTACGTCTAAATATGTATCGCTCTTTACCTCTCCAGCCAACACTACCTGACCGGTAGTAACTAGGGTTTCACAAGCCACCTTACTCTCTGGATCAAAAGCCAAAAAATGATCCAAAAGTGCATCGCTAATCTGATCTGCTACCTTATCCGGATGTCCTTCACTAACGGATTCTGATGTAAATAAATACGCCATTTCAAAAATTTAATTCTACGAAGGATTTGACAGAAAAAAGAAGCTTACTTTCCTTAGGGAAGTTTCCAAACAAAAGTCCGGAAGAAACTGCTTTAGCATTTGACGCTGAAATTATTTCAGCTTCTCGTTTTACAAAACTAGGTCCTAAATCGGTTTCAGGGCAAGAGGTTGCAATCAGTCAAATCCTTCCTCTTTGTTATAGTACAAAAGTATGAAAATACTTAGGTTACAAAAATTATTGAAGTTCATTTTATATCGATTAATGTTTATCAGATGTTTGCTATGAATTATTCGATGTATTTCATCTACTATTTTTCCAGATACTTAAATTCCTTCGTATATTGCGCGACACATCTTTTACCAAACCTAATCATTAAAGAGAACGAAAATGCACATTGCCGTAGCCGGAAATATAGGAGCAGGAAAAACGACCTTGACTAAATTATTGGCCAAACATTACAAATGGGAATCGCATTTAGAAGAAGTGGTAGACAACCCGTATCTAGATGATTTTTACAACCAAATGGAACGTTGGAGCTTTAACCTTCAAATCTATTTTTTAAATAGCCGATACCGCCAAATTTTGCAGATTAGGGAGAGTGGAAAAAGTGTTATCCAGGACAGAACAATATACGAAGATGCCCATATTTTTGCCCCCAACCTGCATGCAATGGGTTTGATGACCAATAGAGATTTTAAAAATTATTCCAGTTTATTTGAATTGATGGAAAGTCTAGTAGATCCCCCAGAACTGCTTATCTACCTTAGAAGTTCAATTCCAAATTTGGTAAAACAGATACACAAACGAGGGAGAGAATATGAAAATACGATTTCAATCGATTATTTAAGTAGGTTGAACGAACGCTACGAAGCATGGGTACATGGCTACGAAAAAGGGAATCTATTGATTATTGATGTTGATGAGTTAGACTTTGTAGACAACCCTGAAGACCTTGGAAACGTGATCAACAGAATCGATGCCGAAATACACGGCTTGTTTTAAACCACTTGACTTTTAAATAGACCCATTCGTTTTTGCTTGTTGTATGGCGCCATTGGTTTTATCCACTAGTAAAAAAGGAATTTCCTTAAACTCATTGAACAACTGTGATACAGGTTCAACTCTTTTTTTGTCAGCTACACTTCGTAGGTATATAGCGCTTATCTGCCCAGGGAATTTCTTTGCAATATCTTTATAAATATCCCCGTCCTTTTCGCCACCATCCCCAATAAGAATAAAAGACAAACTAGGATAGGCCTTTAAAATAAGACTAATTTCATGTTATTTTTGAACAGCTAGGCTTTCTCTATTTTTTGCCCTGATCCCCCCCTATGTAATTTATGATATATCTGCTATTCCTTGCAAGCCATCGCGGCTCCTGGCTCTTTTAAATATAGTATTAACAAGAGCATTCTCCATTTTAAGGAAGAGACCACAGTCGTATGCAGTATGGTATCGTCTATATCGCTAATCACACCATAATTTGAATCCGTACAAGGAATAAGCACTTCACCAACAAAACGATTATCATCATTTATGCTTCTATTCAAGTTGTCGGTTGCAAAAGAAGCCTTGGCTATTGGCAAACCCAGAAAGAGGTTCAACAGATACATTTATCAAATAAAAGCCATTACTATCCGTATGGGCTTTTAGGGCACTCTAATCTCCGTCCTTTACTTTTATTTTAGTGTGTTTGATTTCATCGGTTTCAAATCGTTTCCACGTGTTCAACACTAAAGCGAAAAACCCTTTTTGCTCCAAATCGATTATTTCGTCTTCCAAAGCCCTATCGCGAAGATGAAGTCTCTCATTAGTTCTGTATCCTTAAAAACAGATAATCTGTAGTTTATCTGTTTTCAATAATCCCATAGTGTAAAAAATAAGATGTGTTATATGAAGCGTTGACGCTATCCGATAATAAAAATTTTGTATATCCGCAAACACTAATAACTACATATTAATGCTTATTTTTAATAAAAGTTAAGATATGAATATTTTC
>JBLHNI010000172.1:0-7097 GCA_047650615.1 Maribacter sp. | reverse complement strand
GCAGTTAGCTTTACCATACAAGACCAAAATAAGACACTAACGGACAAACAAATTGAGAAGATAATGTCTAAATTACAAAGAAGCTACGAAACCGAATTGCATGCAGAATTAAGATAAAGGTTGTGCTGCTTATAACGCAGCAATAGACAAGAAAACACTATCTACCTCGTGTATAACGCCATTGCTCTGGTTAGCATCTGCCAATACTATTTTCGCTTTGTTGCCATGCTTATCCTTAAGTATGATATCAATGCCGTTCATTGTTGCGGTAATTTTTTCTCCTAGTATGGTAGTAAAACTTGCCTTTCCACCTCCTCTGCACATCGATTTTAAAATAGTAGAGGCCGAAAGTTTAGCTGCTACGATGTGGCTTGAGAGAATAGCTTTTAATTCCTTTTTATTCTTAGGGTCCATTAACCTTTTGGTGGTTAGTTTTGAAAGCTTTTCAAAAGCCATGTCTGAAGGGGCAAAAACTGTAAATTGTCCCTTGTATCCGAGTACTTTGTCCAAATCAGTAGCACGCAAGGCCGACATTAAGGCGCTATGTCTATCGGATGTTTCCGCATTGGTAAGTATGGATTTTTCTGGATCCATTATGTAATTAGAAACTATAGGTAATGCTATAGATGTAGAAGGTTCTTGAGCTTTTAGGACTAGGGTAAACAATAGTATGCAAAGAGAAAGAGGGGATGTCCATTTTTTCATATAGGTAATTAAGTTTGGGGCGAATTGTTCTAAGATTCGGTGAAAGAGCAGCTTTCATCGACAATGTACAATTTAAGAGGTGTCTAACATAATGAAAAACAATAGACACAAATATATTAACAAAATATTAACATTAAACAAAATTCTATTGAAATCATTTATTAGGTAACTTTGATAACATTGCTAAAAAAAAGAAAACATGTTCCTACAAAAAACTAACATTCAAGAGAAGCTAGCTCGGGTAAAAGCTAAAAATCCCATCGGCGAAGAACAGGTGCTCACTGAGGTATTTGCCATTCTCAATACTTTAGATGAGCAACATCTACGCATCAAAAAAAGTATAGCCAATGGTGGCGGAGCGTTAACCAATAGTTTTGAATTCGATTTATTGGAAAGTTCAAGGATTTTTCACGTGACCGACATAAAAAAGATATGTATAGATTATCGTCTGCGGTTTTTGGATTCGCGTTATTTTAAAGGGGAGATACCAGTTGAGGGAATTTCTAAAATAAAATCTTTAGAAAAAGAACATAAAATAGAATTGAAAGGGTTTAAGATAATTGCACCTTCAAAACTTTTTAAACTAGAAGATAAGGACGACCCTTTATTATTCGCTCCTATTGGTAACGGTTATTTTTACTTGATACACCAATGGGGAAATGATTTACATCCTTTGAGAAAAGCCTTGATGTGGCCTTTTAAAAATATTATAAACTTAGCTGTTTTAGTCTTCGCAATCAGTTTTTTGGTAACCCTTATGGTGCCTGAAGGTTTGTTTTCTAAGTCAAATTCGTCTGTTGAGTTTTGGATTCTTTATTTTTTTATGTTTAAGTCTATCGCTGCCGTTGTCATTTTCTACGGCTTTGCTTTAGGTAAAAACTTCAATCCAGCAATTTGGAACAGTAAGTATTTTAATGCGTAAGGTATAGTAGAAAATTTTTCTTTTCCTTAATCAGTTCGGAAATATATGAGACGGAATATCCTCTAAATCTAAATTATCAACAAAAGTTAAATTAGGTGCAGGGGTAATTCTTATAATACCGCCGCCAGAGGCTGTATTTTTTTTGTAGCCGATCAAAATTAAGTCATTAACGGCGTCATAGTTTAAGGTTGTTGCGGTTTCTACATCGAACTCAACCTTTAACTGTGCCTCGTTTAAGAAGTTTTCAAAATAATACAGCACGGTACTATTTGAATTAAAATCATGCGTTGCTGTAGTACCATCTGTTTCCGAATCTAAGGCAGTATTTCTTATATAATACATTCTCCCAGACCCGTCAAAAGTAATATGTTGCGCATTGTAAAAGTGAGGCTCGGAACCTGAATTATATCTGGTATATAAAGGGTTTAAAGAGTTACTGTCCAAAGTGGTATGTTCATTAGGATAGCTTATTATAATATCTCCGTTGGTCTTAGTAAATATAGTTCCAACATCTAAACCCAAATTCATTTCATGGGTTTTCGTGTTTATCTCAAAATCTAATATCTTAAGCGCATAGGCACCTGTTTGGTTCTCATCCCACGTTAGAACGAACAATCGGTTATTCGATACTGCCAACTGCGTTGGCTTTTGATTTAATTCGAAATCGGTAAAATTCTTGGTGTTTATATTAATACTTCTTACAAAAAAAGCGTGGACCTTTCCGCTACGATTTAGGTAGTAGGAAAGAAAAACCATATCATCTTGCTGGTTAACAGCAGTTACGGTAAGTATGCAGGGAGATAAATCCAAAAAAACAGGTAATTTAAATTCTGAACCATCCTCAAAATCATAAAATAATACTGTGCCTCCACAGTCATCAGTTTTATGGTAAAATGTAATTTTAGAGCCAGCTCTAAATTCAAGAGATGCTGTTGTAACGCCTGGAAATATATTGGGACTATTGCTTACGTAAAGTCCTTCCGAATCTGATACTATATTTTTTGCGTAAAAACCGGAGTCGCCGCTTATTAGTACTTGGTAATTCGTGAGTGATAATTCTCGCCCTTCCTCTTGAGGTGAAGTGTTGGAAGTACTGCAGCCTAGAATCGTAGCGCCAAACAGTACGCTGGCAAAAAGCGTCCAGATTTTCATGATGTACGTATTTGGTTAGATGTGTATGCTAAACCGGAACAGTATACATCTTACCCCTCTGCTCCTTTAATGCCTTGTCAGACATGTATTCATCAAACGTAGAATAGCGGTCAATATTGCCTTTTGGGGTTAATTCTATAATCCTATTTGCCACAGTTTGAGCAAATTCATGATCATGCGTAGTGAATAGAACAGTACCTTTAAAATTCTTTAAAGAGTTATTAAATGCAGTAATACTTTCAAGATCCAAGTGGTTGGTTGGTTCGTCTAGCATGAGTACATTAGCTCTTAACATCATCATTCTACTCAACATACATCGTACTTTTTCTCCTCCAGAAAGCACTGTACATTTTTTTAATGCTTCTTCGCCACTGAACAACATTTTACCCAAAAAGCCTCTGATATATACTTCTTCGCGTTCTTCTTCTGTCGTTGCCCATTGGCGTAACCAATCTACCAAATTAATATTTTGTTCAAAATAATGGGAATTATCGGCCGGAAGGTAGGATTGCGTTGTCGTTACTCCCCATTGAAAGGTACCTTTGTCCGCTTTTCTATTGCTGTTTATGATTTCATAAAAAGTACTTGTAGCTCTTGAGTCCCTCGAAATTATTGCAATCTTATCACCCTTAGAAAGGTTAATATTTACATTATCAAACAAAACCTCTCCTTCAGCCGTTGTTGCAGAAAGCCCGTCAATATTCAATATTTGGTCACCTGCTTCCCGCTCCCTTTCAAATATGATAGCTGGATATCTTCTGCTAGAAGGTTTAATATCATCAATCTTTAATTTGGACAACATCTTCTTCCTTGAGGTTGCCTGTTTACTTTTAGCCACGTTAGCACTAAATCGCATGATAAATTCCTGCAGTTCCTTTGCCTTTTCTTCAGATTTCTTATTCTGCTGTGCTCTTTGCCTCGCCGCCAGTTGGCTGCTTTCGTACCAAAAGGTATAATTACCAGAGTACAGGTTCAGTTTACCAAAATCTATATCTCCTATATGAGTACAAACGGTATCCAAAAAGTGACGGTCATGCGAAACAACGATTACCGTATTCTCGTAGTCTGCCAAAAAATGTTCCAACCAGTTGATAGTTTCATAATCCAAATCGTTGGTAGGCTCATCCATAATAAGCACATCGGGGTTTCCAAAAAGCGCTTGGGCCAATAAAACCCGTACCTTTAATTTTGAATCCATATCGGACATAAGGGTGTGATGCTGTTCCGCATTAATTCCCAGATTGGATAATAAGGATGCAGCGTTACTCTCCGCATTCCAACCATTCATCTCCTCGAACCGTACCTGCAGTTCCCCTATTCTATCCGCGTTTTTATCATCATAATCTGCATAAAGAGCATCGATTTCTTTCTTTATTTCATAAAGCGGTTTGTTTCCTTTGACCACGGTTTCTAATACAGTAAAAGTATCGGACGAGTTGTGATTCTGTTCCAAGATGGACATCCTTTTGGTAGGTTCTAAATGTACATGCCCCGAGGTAGGGTCTATCTGACCTGCCATAATTTTAAGTAAGGTTGACTTTCCAGCACCGTTGGCACCGATAATTCCATAACAATTTCCTTGTGTAAAAGAAACGTTTACTTCATCGAATAACACCCTTTTTCCGAATTGGACCGATAGATTAGATACAGATAACATAACCACTTTATTTTTAAAATCGGTGCAAAAATAGCTAATTTTATACGGGTAAGCTAACATTCTTACGGCCTATCCGGTTTGCTAATCTTGGTATATTAACCCCTAAAATATTTAACGCCCCATTAACAGCATTGGAGTTAGGTCTTCCTTACATTTGGATTGAATCATTCCGTTTTTATATGAAGAAATTTTTACTTCTTGTAATTGTAATTTTTGCAGTTGGCTGCACTACAATAGAAAAAAAGGATTACGTTTTATTTGCAGGGGAAATTGTTAACCCTAGCAGTGACTATGTGGTACTATTAAAAGGTACTAAAGTAATTGACTCTGCAAGGCTGGATGGTGCAAACAGATTTACCTTTAAATTTAATTCTGTTGAGGACGGACTTTACCATTTTAACCATGCCCCCGAATTTCAATACGTTTATCTGGAACAAGGTGATAGCCTGATGGTCCGTTTGAATACCCTTTATTTTGATGAGTCCTTAGTCTTTTCTGGGAGCAATGAAGAGCTTAATAATTTTTTATTGGAACTTTTTTTAACGCACGAAGAAGAGGAACAAACGGTGCGTAAAGATTATTATAATTTAGAATCTTCTGAGTTTACTGACAAGATAAATAAACTCAGAAGTGATAAACTAAAAACACTTAGCGTAATAAACGAAGAGTTCAAATTATCGGAAAAGGCGTTTAGAATAGCCAAAGCAAGTATTGACTATACGTACTATACGTATTTGGAAATATACCCCTTTGAGCATAAAAGAAAGCTTAGCGAACATGGCCTTCATGACATGGATGCTAATTTTTATGGTTATAGACAAAATATAAGCTATAACGACACAGAGCTAAGTTACCTAAGACCCTATTACGATTTTATGAAATCCCACCTTGGTAACCTCTCTTATATGACGTGCAAATATGGCTGTAAAGACAGTGCAGCCAACACAAAAAAACAACTCCATTTTAATACGCATAAGCTGCATGTGATAGATAGCTTAGTCGTAGAGAAAGAGCTGAGGGACAATCTTTTTAGAAATGTTGCATTCGATTATTTGTTAATGGAGCACGATTCTCCTAGCAATAATAAAATGTTCTTGGATGATTTTGTAACCGTTTCGGGAAATAATATGCACATAAAGGAAATAGAAGAGCTGTATGAAGGAATCCGTAACATACAGCCCAATAACCCAATACCATCGATACCCGTCTTATCCGTAAACGATGAGTCCGTAACCTTAACTGAAATAGCAAGAAGTAAAAAAACGGTTTTCTACTTTTGGACGGCCACGAATAAATCGCATTACCAAAATATTTTTAAAAGAGTAAGTCAGCTTTCTAAATTGAAACCTGAATTAGATTTTGTTGGGATAAATTTTCAAACGGACAAAGCAACCTGGAAAAGAATACTAGAGAGTTCCGAACTGGATATGGGTAAACAATTTAAGTCCGAAAATTTTGAGGAAGCCACTCAAAAGTTAGTCATTTACCCTATGAACAAATGTATTATTACGGACGATACCCTTATTGTTGATGCTTTTTCCAATATTTATGCGAGCTTTTAAGCATCCAAACTAGAAACGTTTTGGAAATTTCAGATTCCTATTTAGTTGCTATAGTTTAGTAACAGTTGCTCGTACCATTTATCAGGTAATACGCGCTTTAATATTACAGAGAATTTTTGCATAAAAGACCCTACTTTATAGTGTATTTTTGGGTGTTCTGTATTCATTATTTTATCTACCAGTTTAGCTACCTCCAAGGGGTTGCCCCCTTCCTCCACATGGTTATCGATTGTCGCTAAGGTTTTACCATAAACTTTTTGATAGGGAGAACCTTCTTTAACAGGGGCATGATAGCGTCCAGAGGCTATATTTGTTGCGAAATCTCCAGGAGCGATACAGGTAGCCTGAATTCCAAAGTCTCGGGTTTCCAATCGTAGGCTCTCCGTTATTATTTCCAACGCCCCTTTTGTTGCCGAATATATTCCCCTATAAGGTAGCCCCATGTAGCCGGCTATCGAAGTTATATTTATCACCAGTCCCCTATTTTGAATACGCATTTGCGGTAATACCGTTTTTATTACGTTTAATGGGCCATTGAAATTAGTGTCAAATGCTTTTAGAATTTCGATATTCGGTGTCTCCTCTAAAGGGCCCGTAATACCTACGCCTGCATTATTAATCAATACATCTAAACGTCCTTCTTTTTTTATCAGCTCAGAAACGGCTAACAGGATACTTTTAGGTTCTCTAACATCCATCTCCAATAGGGTAAACGCCACAAAATCTGGATACTTAGATATATTTCGCGTAGTTCCATAAACGGTATGCCCCTTTGTCGTTAAATATGTACCAATCGCTTTTCCGATTCCAGAAGAGCCTCCAGTAATAAGTACAGTTTTAGATTTCATTCTGTTCTAAATTAAAACATAAAAGTGGAAGTAATGTACTGATATTTCGTTGTTTTAAAATAATTGGCAAGTTAAAATTGGGTAAAGCGAAGGTTGTTATCTAAAGCTGATTTTAAGCCACAAAAAAAGGCAAGCTACCTACATCGCACCGCTACAACCATATACCCTTGCTGTGTTCCCACCCTGGGGGATTCTAAAGGAGCTGGTCGTGTAGGACTTGCCAGATACAAATATACAATCTTTTAGATCTT
>JBLHNI010000171.1:0-7118 GCA_047650615.1 Maribacter sp. | reverse complement strand
TTTTGACAATTTCATGGAAGTATCTGCAGCGCTAGCTTGCTGCATGGAAGGTCTGGGGACGTTTCTCCTTGTATTTGTAATTTTACGTGTTACGGAGAAACCGAATCAGATAAATAACACCACACCCCTAGTTATAGGTTTAACCGTTACTGTAATTATTTGTATTGTAGCACCATTTACCCAAGCCGGTCTTAATCCTGCCCGTGATTTTGGACCTAGAATGGTAGCTTATTTTGCTGGATGGGGAAATGCTGCTTTTCCTAAAGTAACCTATAGCTTTCTAACCGTGTATATTTTATCACCATTGCTAGGAGGAATAGTTGCCGCATATAGCCATAAATTGATAAAAGGAGGTAATTAAAAGTCCAGCTTCTTCTTTCGAAGTTCAAAGTTTTGTCCCAAATAGACTTTACGTACCATTTCATCTGCAGCAAGATCTTCTGGAATACCAGACTTTAAGATTCCGCCTTCAAACATTAGATAAGAGCGCTCGGTAATTGCCAAGGTCTCCTGTACATTATGATCGGTAATTAGGATGCCAATATTTTTGTCTTTTAGTTGCGCAACAATGCGTTGTATATCTTCCACCGCAACAGGGTCAACTCCTGCAAAGGGTTCATCTAATAGAATAAATTTTGGATCGGTTGCCAAGGCGCGCGCGATTTCTGTCCTTCTGCGTTCCCCTCCAGATAATAAATCACCACGACTCTTTCTGATGTGACCAAGACCGAATTCCTCTATCAGGGATTCCATCTTCATATGCTGCTCTTTCTTACTTAGTTTGGTTAATTGCAGTACACTAAGGATATTTTTTTCAATACTCAATTTTCTAAAAACCGATGCTTCCTGAGCCAAATAACCAATACCGTTTTGGGCTCTTTTGTACATAGGAAATTTAGTAATCTCCATGTCGTCTAAATAGATAGCACCTCCATTAGGTTTAATAAGACCAACAATCATGTAGAACGATGTCGTTTTTCCAGCTCCGTTTGGCCCTAAAAGGCCAACGATTTCACCTTGGTTTACTTCCAACGATATGCCTTTGACCACGCTTCGGCCTCGGTAAGATTTCATTATGTTCTCGGCTCTAAGCTTCATCTTTTCAAATCTAAACCTTATTCGTATGTACCAAAAGGTTTTATCGTTTATTTAACCTTCCTTATTTTCCAGTTCTTCCCAATACTCATAAGCACGTCTAAGATGTGGAATGACGATGGTACCGCCCACTAGGGTTGCAATACCTAAGGTTTCCATAATCTCTACCTTGGTAACTCCCTCTTTATGGGAACTTTCTAAATGGTATTTTACGCAATCATCGCATCTAAGCACTGCGGAAGCTACCAAACCTAAAAGTTCTTTGGTTTTTACATCTAAGGCACCTGCGGCATAGGCGTTGGTATCCAAATTAAAAATACGCTTTACAATCTTGTTGTTATCTGCCAATAGCTTATTGTTCATTTTGGCCCGGTAGGCATTAAATTCATCAACTTGGTTTGACATTTTTTCTTGCTTTTTCTGCTTTTTCTTTTTCAGTTTTGACCTTTTCCGCTGCTCTCCGCTCCCTTTTGGCTTCGTTCTTTAATACCTGTTTAGAAATGTAAATACTTACCTGATATAAAATTAAAACAGGAATGGCTACAATAATCTGACTTGTAACATCCGGAGGTGTTATTACCGCTGATAGGATTAAAACGATTACCAGTGCAATTTTACGGTATTTTTTCATTATTTCCGGAGTAACTAAACCAACTTTGGTAAGGAAATAGATGACAATAGGTAGTTCAAATAAAATACCACAAGCGATTACAGATGTCCTAATCGTTGAAATATATGAAGCTAGATCAAATTCGTTGGTTACTTCTGAACTTACCTGATAGGTTCCTAAAAAGTTAATGGACAAAGGCGCTACAACGTAGTATCCAAAAAGGACACCTAAGAAAAATAAGAAGGAAGCTACAAGAATAAAACCTCTTGAATTCTTACGTTCTTTCTCATAAAGTCCGGGACTAATAAATTTCCAGACTTCGTATAGTACATAGGGAAATCCTACGATGAAACCAGCCCAAATAGAAGTCCAAATGTGGGCGGAAAACTGACCTGACATTAGCCTACTTTGTATTGTGAAGGGTAATTTGTCTGCACAAAAAGCCGAATCGAAACCTAAAAAAGTAGCGATTTCACAAAAGAGACGATAGGTTGGAAAATCCATTTTCTTTGGACCAAAAATGATGGTATCAAAAATAAAGTCTTTCATTAAAAATGCTACAGAACCAATAATTACTATAGCTAAGGTAGACCGTATTAAATGCCACCTCAATTCTTCCAAATGATCTAAAAAGGACATCTCGTTCGGGGGTGTAGTAGTTTTGTCGCCCATTATAAAATACCTTCGTTTATGAGATTATGTAAATGAATTACACCTTTGTACGCGCCATCTTCAATAGCTAATAATTGAGAGATTCCTTTTTGTTGCATGACTTCCAAGGCTTTTATGGCCAGCGTATCGGTATTGACAGTTTTTGGGTCGGCACTCATAATATCGGCTGCCGTTAGCCCCTTAATATTATCGTGTATGTTCAGCATTCTTCTAATATCCCCATCCGTAATAATACCAACAATGTTTTCCTTGTCCAATACTGCGGTAACACCGAGCATTTTTTTGGATATTTCCACAATGACTTGTTTTACCTCAGTATCTAGTTGAACCTGGGGTACTTGGTTGTTTTTTATAATATCCGCAACCCTCAAATAGAGTTTTTTGCCTAAAGCTCCTCCAGGGTGGTATTTTGCAAAATCTGCACTGCTAAAACCTTTCAGCTCCAATAATACGATTGCCATAGCGTCTCCCATTACCAATTGTGCGGTTGTGCTTGTGGTAGGAGCCAACCCGTTAGGACAGGCTTCTTCTTTGACAAAGGTATTCAAGAGAAAATCTGCCTGTTTGGCTAAGAAAGAATCTGGATTTCCTGTCATGGCGATTAATTTGTTGTTCCCTCGTTTTAGAAGGGGAATCAACATTTTAATTTCTGGGGTACTACCGCTTTTAGAGATACAGATAACAACATCATTATCCTGTACGGTGCCCAAATCACCATGTATTGCATCTGCAGCGTGCATAAAAATAGCGGGTGTTCCAGTAGAATTTAAGGTCGCAACAATTTTTGATGCGATGATGGCACTCTTACCAATACCCGAAATTACAACACGACCTTTGGAGGTGATAATACAATTAATTGCATTAGCAAAATCCTCGTTAACTAAAGTTAAAAGGTGGGTGATTGCATCCCGCTCTTTTTCAATAGTCTTTTTTGCTAAACCAATAATAGTACTCGCAGAAGTCAAAGTATTATTCAATTTTATGGATTGTATTCCTAAAAGATTGTCTTATCTTTAAGATTACAAAATTACATAAACTTAATGTTATAGGATATGTATCCCTTAATAATTTGGTTTGCTATTTTATTTTAACTACCAAGTAATTTACTTGTATAATTTCTTTGCGCAAAATTGAAAAACGTGATAGACGAGAAAGCTTTGGACGGGGTTAATTTACATGCCTCTTTAAAAAAATATTTTGGTTTTTCCCAGTTCAAGGGACTTCAAGAGGAGGTTATTAAACAAATTTTACAAAATAAAAATTGTTTTGTAATCATGCCCACAGGAGGTGGCAAATCGCTTTGTTATCAACTGCCTGCATTGATGAAGCCTGGGACAGCTATCGTGGTTTCTCCTTTGATAGCACTAATGAAAAATCAAGTCGATGCCATAAGAGGTGTTTCTTCAGAGCATGGCATTGCCCATGTATTAAACTCTTCTTTAAACAAGACAGAAATAAAACAGGTAAAGCAAGATATAACCGATGGGATAACCAAGCTTTTATATGTCGCGCCAGAATCTTTAACCAAAGAGGAAAATGTGGAATTTCTGCGGTCCGTAGAGGTGTCTTTTGTAGCGGTAGATGAAGCGCATTGTATCTCTGAATGGGGACACGACTTTAGACCGGAATATAGAAATCTGAGGTCCATTGTGGCACGTTTGGGAGATGATATCCGTATTATAGGACTTACGGCTACCGCTACACCTAAAGTACAGGAGGACATTGTTAAAAACTTAGGCATTAACGACGCCATACTTTTTAAAGCTTCATTCAATAGACCCAATCTGTATTATGAGGTACGTACAAAGACTGAGAATGTAGAAGCAGATATTATCCGGTTTGTAAAGCAGAATACGGGCAAGTCAGGTATCATCTATTGTTTGAGCCGGAAAAAAGTACAGGAACTAGCCCAAGTTCTTCAAGTTAATGGCATAAGTGCAGTACCCTACCATGCCGGTTTTGATGCTAAAACGAGATCTAAGTATCAGGATATGTTCTTAATGGAAGATGTTGATGTCGTTGTGGCTACAATTGCTTTTGGGATGGGGATTGATAAACCAGATGTACGTTTTGTAATACACCATGATATACCTAAAAGCATAGAAAGCTACTACCAAGAGACCGGAAGGGCTGGAAGGGATGGCGGAGAAGGTCATTGCTTAGCATTTTATTCCTATAAGGATATAGAAAAACTTGAAAAATTCATGTCTGGTAAACCTGTAGCCGAGCAGGAAATAGGAAATGCGCTGTTGCAAGAAGTTGTAGCCTACGCTGAAACTTCTATGTCTCGCCGCAGATTTATGTTGCACTACTTCGGTGAAGAATTCGATGAAGTAGATGGTGCTGGCGCCGATATGGACGATAATACGCGCAATCCAAAACAAAAGGAAGAAGCACAGGAAGATGTTATAAAGTTGCTAAAGGTGGTTCAAGGTACAAGTGAAAAATTCAAATCTAAAGAAATTGTATGTACGCTTCGTGGTACGAGTAATGCCATAATATCATCACATAAAACCAACGAAAAAAAATTTTTCGGTATAGGAGCAGACAAGGATAAAAGCCATTGGATGGCTTTGGTACGGCAAGTTTTGGTTGCTGGACTTCTAAAGAAAGAAATAGAGCAATATGGTGTAATTCACTTTACTGAAAAAGGGATGGAATTCTTAAAAAGCCCAAAGTCCTTCATGATGACCAAAGATCATGTATACAACGCAGAAAACGATAATGCAATTGTAGGCGCGGCTAAAACAGGTGGTGTTGCTGATGTTAGGCTTTTGAAGCAATTAAAGGATTTGAGAAAGGCACAGGCCAAGAAGTTAGGAGTGCCTCCTTTTGTGGTTTTTCAAGATCCGTCGTTAGAGGATATGGCTTCGAAATATCCGATTACGATAGATGAATTGCTTAATGTGCATGGAGTGGGAGAAGGGAAAGCAAAGAAATATGGCAAACCTTTTCTACAATTTATATCCGATTATGTTTCAGAAAACGAAATCATTAGACCCGATGATCTAGTAGTCAAAAGTACTGGGGCAAATTCTGGCCTTAAATTATATATCATACAAAATGTAGATCGTAAACTTCCATTAAGTGATATTGCTTCGGCAAAAGGCATTGAAATTGATGGGCTCTTAAAGGAAATGGAGCAAATTGTATTTAGTGGAACCAAGCTTAATTTGGCCTATTGGATTGATGAAGTTTTGGATGAAGACCAACAAGAAGAAATTCATGAATACTTTTTAGAAGCAGAGACGGATGATTTGGAAGTCGCAATGAGCGAATTTGATGGTGACTATGAAGATGAAGAACTGCGCTTATACCGCCTAAAATTTATTAGTGAGGTGGCCAATTAGGACTACTTACATCATGGATACCCAACCGTTTCTTACTGTCTTAAAAAAAAGGAATCATAGTTTCTTGATAGTTGCATTAAAGATATAAATGTTACATGCAAGGGCTATTCAAATGTATTTATCTTTCCTAAAGAGAATCCGATATAACAAAGGAATTTTGTAATTCTTCAGCTATACCTCCCTCAATTCATAACATAGAATTTTCGGATTTCAGGTCTTTTAGACCATTAGCGGAAATTTTGGTATTCCATAGATAAACTTCCCTTAGGCCGTCCATTTTATTAAAAACAGCAATACTGCCATCGCTGATTGCGGTGCTGTGTATCTTCAGCGTCTTTAACTTTGATAATCGGTTTAGGGCTTCCATTTCTGTAACGGTGATAGCCGTTTGGAAACTCTTTTGGTATGATAGGGATTGTATCCCATCTGTTTCAAAGTTGTGGTTGTGAAACTATAACCAGGGGCAATTAGACCAATGGTAGCTCCTTCCTTTAAGGCTTTAGGGAGTAGTGGTTCTACTATTTTATTTAGCGACTCTTGACACGCATAGCTAGAAGTAGGCAGGAATGTAGTAAATGAAATTCCTAATAGTCCGTTAAAAAAGTTACGTCTTGTCTGATTCATAGCCGCTAATTAATCAAAATTCTAAGATAGGAAAAAATTAAAAACTAATACGTTTAACATTTTTTTAAAAAAATTAAACAAATATTGTGATAATCGCTACTGATTTACATTTACTTTTATCAAAATTTAAAAAGAATATTATGAAAATGATTAAAATTATGTTTGTATCCGCAGCCTTATTAGCTGGGACTTTAGTGCAGGCGCAGAACATTGTAGGTGTCGCTGCTGCTAATGAAAACTTTACCACATTAGTTGCTGCTGTAAAGGCTGCAGACTTGGTTGAAACATTGAGCAGTGAAGGACCTTTTACTGTTTTTGCTCCAGTAAACGATGCGTTTGCTGCCTTACCAGATGGTACGGTTGCTGGTTTGCTAAAACCAGAAAGTAAAGCTGCGTTAACAGGGATTCTTACTTACCATGTTGTATCCGGTAAATTTGAGGCAGCCGCTGTTATTGATGCTATTAATGCTAACGATGGTGCTTTTGAAGTAACCACCGTGCAGGGAGGTACGCTTGTTTTATCTTTGGCTGATGGTAATGTAATGGTAGGCGATGAAAACGGAAACATGGCCACTGTAGTTATAGCAGATGTAGCTACAACTAACGGTGTTATACACGCTATCGATACGGTAGTTATGCCAAAATAAAGTGCAGTTCTACTTAAATCTAAAATTCCCAGTTTTCAATTGAACTCTGGGAATTTTAGGTTTAAATAATAAGCGGATTCTATGGAATACTTGTACCGCTATCCGTCGTGTTGTTTGTTC
>JBLHNI010000170.1:0-7130 GCA_047650615.1 Maribacter sp. | reverse complement strand
CGCATCAAAGTCTTATACCGATTACCATTATAGCATTGCATTAGGCTATGTAAATGTCTTACGCCATCGCGTGCAACAGGGTCGTGTTATGGACCACCAATTGGCACGCTAGCACACCTATTAATAGGTATTTTTTGATAGCTAAAATTAATAATAATACCCAATAAAAATAGGTTTGACTGCAAAAAAAAGACAGATCTTAAGTATTAGACATGCCCCCTGCTAGCGCCAACAGCATACGAAAGGGTTTTATTTTTCCGTGGAAGATCGAATGGTTTCTAATTCGAAATAATTCGATGATATAGCCCTATTAAAATTCAGTAAGGATTACCACTCCCTAAGTATATTAAAAAATTCAATCCTTTTATTGTAATAATAAAGTCTAAAGAGCTGTTTTGTAGTAGTATGTATTAAAATAAGACAAGGAATTTAGTTAACGATAATGTTCTTAAGTTATGAAATACTTTTTTTAGCGTTTCCGTTATTTTCACTGTATGTACGTTATGTTTTAGTTGCACTACAACAAAACAGTTAACGGTTAGTTTTACAGCACCATCACCAGTTGATTTCTCAAATCAAATCAAAAAAATAGGAATGTAAACAGTAGTATCTCTTCAGCTCCGAATGGCTATTCTAACCGGTTGGAACAATTAATAGTCTTGGAAGAACGCTCTTTACTCCATTTGATAAAACAAATAATTATTCTAAAACCATTTCTGCATCGGTTAGGAAGTTCGTTTTTTCAAGTTTTTACACCAAAACTACTTCCTAGGAAAATATCCATTAGTTTTTAACTAATTTTGATTACCGTTGTAAAAAATACGACCACATATGCATTACAGTTGGAGCTCTAAGCTAAAAGATGAATTTGAAAAACCTTATTTTCAGGAGCTATCGACTTTTGTGAACAAGGAATACATCCAAAATACGTGTTACCCTAAAAAGGAAGCTATTTATGCTGCTTTTGACCATTGCAATTATGAGAATACGAAAATCGTTATTCTAGGTCAAGACCCTTATCATGGGCCAAACCAAGCAAACGGACTCTGTTTTTCGGTGCAAGACGGAGTAAAACATCCGCCATCGCTCATCAATATTTTTAAAGAATTACAATCAGATGTGGACAAGCACTACCCGGAAAGTGGTAACCTGGAACACTGGGCCAAACAAGGCGTTTTATTATTGAATGCTATACTAACTGTGAGAGCACACGAGGCAGGTAGCCACCAAAAAAAGGGGTGGGAAACGTTTACGGATGCCATCATCAAAACCCTATCGGATGAGAAAGAAGGATTGGTGTTTTTACTATGGGGTGGTTATGCCAAGCAGAAGGTAAAACTGATAGACGACACCAAACACCATATTCTTACTTCAGGTCATCCTTCTCCTTTAAGTGCAAACAGAGGGTATTGGTTTGGAGCGCGGCATTTTTCAAATACAAACTGTATTTTATCAGGGTTAGGCAATAATACTATTGATTGGTAAGTTACTTTCTATATATTTTCATTAATTTTGTTGATGTATTTTCTTACTATAAATAATTATAAAGACTACATGAATAAGTTCAACTCCTTGAAATCCATTTTACTGGTAGACGATGACGAAGCAAGTAATTTTCTCCACTCTATTTTTATAAATAAGTTAGAGATGGAGATTGAGGTCAATGCAGCTATTAACGGGCAAGAAGCATTGGACTTTATTTTGAGTAAGGGTCAGGACAGTTTGGCTTTGCCTTGCATGGTAATGTTGGATCTTAGAATGCCGATTGTAGATGGGTGGGAATTTCTAAGAATGTATGAGGAACAGGTTTCAAAGGAGCTCAAAGAACAACTGATGGTTGTTTTGGTAACTATTAGCGACAATCAAGCTGATAAAGACCGTGCAACCAACAACCCGCATATCGTAGACTTCGCACAAAAACCATTATCAGATAGTACCTTCAGAAAAATAATTAACAAACATGTGACACTTTCCGTAGATGTCTAATCTAAGGTAGTGTATAGAACGTGTTTAGCGGGTAGTTTTTCTTCAATTAAACCTAATTTCATTAAGGTGTCCTGTATTTTCCCCAAACTTGTTTTGGAAAGTTGTGTGGTACTCCATTCGGTCAAGGACATCCATTGCTGAATGTCTGATAGCTTCTGTCCATAGCGGTTCGCTAAGGTTCTGTCTATACTCGGAATTGATTTGAATTCAGAGGTATATGTTTCCAAGACCGCCAAGATGTGTATTAGGATACTAGAATTTGCCTCAATAAAACTATCGGTGGCGACCAACATAAAACAAGGCCATGGGGTAGGGCAATCGCCCAAACATCTAAAAACTCCTCGGTCTACCAAGGGTTTGGTGGTAAAATGTTCCCACATTAAATAATCTGCTTCTCCTTTTGTAAGTGCATTAACAGCACCTTCCAAATTATTAATGACCTCAAAGGAAAGATCGTTGCGCTTCCAACCATTGTTCTCGGCGTTTATATAAGCCATTAAGTGGCTACCGCTTCCAAAACGACTTATTGCGGCCTTGGTATGCGCCAAATCGGAGACCCTCTTAAATTGGCTTTTAGCACCCACATGAATACCCCATAAAAGGGGAGAAGCAATATATTGTTGAATGATTTTGGACGGGTTGCCTTCGGATATGCTTTTGATGATACCCTCTGTAAGGATTATGGCCAAATCGGTTTCTTTGTTCTCCAAAAGTTGACACATTTTACCCGTTCCTTCTGGGATGTCTTCCCATTGCAGGTCTATTCCACGTTCTGCAAAGGCTCCTTCTTCGATTGCCAAGTGCCAAGGAAGGTTAAAATGTTCGGGAACCCCTGTAATTTTTACTGTTTTCACTTGGAAGTTAATTTAGTTAGGGTATGTTGGATAAGCTCTTTGATGGCTTTTTCTGGATTTTTTGAAAATTCCCCATTTGTCCTATTGGCCAAGATACAATTTAAGGAAACTGCCTGATGCCCTAATAGTTTTGCCAAGGCGTATATCCCCGAAGTTTCCATTTCAAGATTTGTTATCTGCAGCCCATCAAACGAAAAGCTAGCCATTCTTGACATGATTCCAGATTGCCTAGCCGCGAGGCGTAATTCTCTACCCTGCGGCCCGTAAAACCCGGTATTCGTTGCTGTAAAACCTAATCGTATACGATTGTCTAGTAGTTCTTTTCCTAAACTTTCATCAAAATCTACGATGTAAGGGCGCGCTTTTTCTGGTGCCCATTGTGTGTGCGCTATAAATGCATCTTCTAGATTTTTGTGGGTACCCAAATCGTGCTTATAAAAATGTAGAAGTCCGTCGAATCCAATAGCATATTTGCTCATGAGAAAAGAATCTATTGGGATTTCTGGCTGAATGGCTCCTGAGGTACCAATGCGTACTAATTTTAATCGTATATGATTTTTATTTACCGTTCTGGTCTTAAAATCGATATTTACTAAAGCATCGAGCTCATTTAAAACAATATCGATGTTGTCCGTTCCAATACCTGTGGAAATAACACTTATTCTTTTCCCGTTCAACACACCGGTATGTGTTAAAAACTCTCGTTTTCCTTTTTGAAGGTCTATAGAATCAAAATATTGTGATACATCGGAGACACGATCGGGATCACCAACCGTAATAATGGTAGTGGCTATATCTTGCGGTAAAAGGTTAAGATGGTAGATACTTCCATCTGCATTCAAGATAAGCTCAGCGGGGCTTAATTGCATAGAAAATTAGAGCTTTAGGATTCTGCTCGTGCTTGTGTTATAAAGAAAATTATACTTTAGAGCACCTCCTAAATATTCACCATTGTCCTGGATGCAAGAATAATAACTGGTTTTTCCATCTAAAATCTCTTTCCCTTTCTTAGTAAGCCTAACAGGATTGAAAGCAGTAAAAAGTGGTTTGAGTCGGGTTATAGCCCTATCGTATTGGGTATCCCCAAAACCTAAGTTCCCCTGATTTTCTAGTATCGTATTTAAGAGGTCTTTTCTGGAACTTGGCTTTTTATTTATGGCTAGACTCAGAATATTATTTTCCATATGGTTGAGTCCATTAGTGATGCTAGGAAAACGTTGCAAATGACTTTTTATGGCATCGCCCAAATATGCGAACTGATAATTCTCAAAGTCCGTTAGATTCTCTAAACGCATAGGATTGTTACTGCAATATAATTGCCAAACATAGTCCGCATACTCTGTGTCATCTTGCGATAGCACTTTTTTACTCTTGTAAAGGTTCAGTAATTGTGCATCAGAAAGCTCGTTGAGGGTATGCATTTTATCTGAATCATCTTCCTTTCCACTACATACCAATGAAATTTGGGCATACTTTCTATTAGCCAACAGCCAGCTAATTACCGCCAACATATTTACTTGGCAAAAAAGATCGTACTCGAACCAAAGTACTATTTCATCCTGTTGCTTATGATTACAAAGCGAGCGGTATTCTTTTAAGGTTTTTTCTATAAACCAAGACTTAGATACCTTGTAGTTTTTGTGAAGAAACTCATAGCGTGTCTTCCAAAAAGATTCACTTCCTACAGTGTTCAATGTTTTTCCTTCGCACAGCATTTCGCGCCAAGTAACAACGTCTCCTTTAATATTTAATTTATTAAGCCGTTTGGTAAAACTGTCGCCGTTAGTGATGTGTAGTAAGGAACTCATTTCCGATTGGTTTAGGTTCTTGAAGGTTAAATGTAAGCTTTATGTGAAATAAATAAAAAAAATTAACAAAAAAAGAACCACAGTGGGCGTCATAAGAAAGTGAAGGAGTAGCAATCAGCCGCCCACCCGCTTTACTTTAAATCCCTTTTCCTGTAAAATAGTCATTATTCTATCTCTGTAATCGCCTTGAATAATGATTTTACTATCTTTAAAACTACCGCCAACACTCAGTTTTGTCTTTAGCTCCTTTGCCAATTTTTTAAAATCTGCGTCGGCACCTGTATAGCCCTCTAAAATAGTAATGGGTTTGCCCTTTCGCTTCTCGTATTTACAAATGATAGGATCTTCTTGCATCCAAATACTTTTTTCAATATGTTCTTTTGGCGTGTCTTCCGGTGTATGCTCAGGAAAGAGATTTTTCAGCTGGTCTTGCAGGTCCATGGCTATTCTTTGATCAGTCCTAATTCAATTAAGCGCTCGTGTAAAAATACCCCAGCTGTAATGTCCTCAAACCCCTTTGGATGCGCCTCGTCTATACAGTTTTGTAAACAATTTAAGGGCATTTCGCTAATAGGGTGCATGAAAAATGGCACTGAATACCTAGAACTTCCCCATAATTCTTTCGGAGGATTAACCACTTGGTGAATGGTAGATTTTAGTTTATTGTTAGATAATCTAGACAGCATATCCCCAACATTAATCATCAGTTGATCAGGCTGTGCTATGGCATCTATCCATTCTCCACGCTTGTTTTTAACCTGTAAACCCTTACCGTGAGCCCCCATCAAGAGGGTGATTAAGTTAATATCCCCGTGGGCAGCGGCACGCACTGCATCTTTTGGTTCCGACGTTATTGGTGGATAATGAATGGGACGTAAAATCGAATTCCCATTAGTGATGTAGTCATCAAAATAAGTTTCCTCCAATTCTAAATGAAGTGCTAAGGCACGAAGCACATATCTGGCGGTCTTCTCTAACATTTTGTAGGTTTCTTGGCCTACTTCATTAAACCTAGGGAGCTCAGAAACCTTCACATTATCCGGATATTCTTTGGCGAGTCTGGCGTTATCGGTTACATATTGGCCAAAATGCCAGAATTCTTTTAAATCGCCTTCTTTTCTCCCTTTTGCATGCTCTTTTCCGAATGACGTGTAGCCCCGTTGACCTCCGATACCGGCTATTTCATAGGTATCCTTTACCTGTTCGGGCATTTGAAAGAACTTTTTTATTTCGTCATAAAGATCACCCACTAAAGCTTCCGATAAAAAATGACCGCTGAGCGCTACAAAGCCTATATCTTCGAAGGCTTTTCCTATCTCTTGAATAAATTTCTCCTTCCGTTTAGGATCTCCTGAAATAAAATCCGCCAAATCTACACTGGGTACCAGACTCATAATCTATTTTTTGTATTTAGGTAAATTTACAACTTATTGCTTAGTTACAATGCTGTTATAATATGCAGGGATATCCTGTTTTTTGTTACATTTATACTTTTATTTATAAAACCACCGCCGTACGCATGGATTACAAGCAGTTTGAGGTTGCAGAAAGTATTCAGTTAACGCTATATAAGGCATTGTTACGGCCAAGAATGATAGAGGAAAAAATGCTTATTCTTTTACGTCAGGGCAGAATTTCTAAATGGTTTAGCGGAATTGGGCAAGAAGCAATTTCGGTTGGGGTCACTAGCGCGATGCAGGAAGATGAGTACATTCTTCCCATGCACAGGAACCTAGGTGTTTTTACCACTCGAGATATTCCTTTACACAGATTGTTTGCGCAATGGCAGGGCAAGGCAAGCGGCTTCACTAATGGTAGAGATCGAAGTTTTCACTTTGGTACACAAGCGTATAAAATTATTGGAATGATTTCCCATTTGGGACCGCAGTTGGGCGTGGCAGACGGTATTGCTTTAGCGCATAAGCTTAGGAAGGAAAAGCGTGTTACTGCTGTATTCACCGGAGAAGGAGCAACCAGCGAAGGTGATTTTCATGAAGCGCTGAACGTAGCTTCCGTATGGAGTTTGCCGGTACTTTTTTGTATTGAAAACAACGGGTACGGACTATCTACCCCAACCAACGAGCAGTTTAGTTGCGCAGATATAGCGGATAAAGGCATCGGTTACGGCATGGAATCTCATATTATAGACGGGAACAATATTTTAGAAGTATATACCAAGATCGATACCTTATGCAAGGATATTAGAAATAATCCAAGACCAATGCTTTTGGAGTTTAAAACCTTTCGGATGCGGGGTCATGAAGAAGCTAGTGGCACAAAGTATGTGCCTCAGGATATGATGGATGCTTGGGCGGCCAAAGATCCATTAGATAATTTTGAAGCGCACTTGCTTTCGATTGGGGTGCTTTCAGAAGCAGAACGGGAAAGAATAAAACAAGAGATAGGTGCTGAGATAGAGGGGAGTCTTAAAATAGCCTTTGATGAAGAAGCAATAGTATTTAATGAAAGTAAAGAATTAAGT
>JBLHNI010000169.1:0-7147 GCA_047650615.1 Maribacter sp. | reverse complement strand
AAATAGCGGGCGGAGATTCTAGCCTCTGGACCTCCGTAGGTTTTCACTACCTCTCCGCTTCCATAACTGATGGTATCTAATACGGTAGATTCGTTTTTAGGCAACCCGTCTTGATAGGTGCGTTGGGTCCCCGAACCCAAGGCGGCAAAAAAGGCATACCTGAGTCCTAGATTCACCAAGAATTTTTCACCAATATTAATTTCGTCCCCTATAAACAGTGCACCTTCCAAAGCCTGTTCCGCATCGATAAAAACAGGACTCACATTAGAATCACTGCCAGTTGGCACTATACTTCCAGGGTTTACGGAATACACCTTTGCCGTAACACCATAATCCAAGGTATGGTTATCGTTCAATGAGGTGCGAAGCTTATACTTAACTCCAGTTTCGGTAATGGAATAATCCAAATCAAAATCTATATTGGCCTCCCCGTCAAAATCAATTCCAAAACCATAGCGGCTATTATCAAGAACCAGAGCTCCCTTGGTTTTTTCGTTATACCGGTGGTCCCATCTTACTGAAAACAATCTATTATTATAATTGTACAGCGAATCCGATGTGATACTAAAAGCATCCCGACTGTAATAAGCGGTAGCTTTTACTTCATTATTATCATCTACTCTGTTGTGGTATTTGAGAATACCATCAAAGAACGAGGCCTCACTATTGTTCAGGGATTCATCATCAAGGGAACGCAGAATCCAATCGGCATAGGCTCCCCTAGCGCCAACGACCAAGGAGGACTTCTCTTTTTGTAATGGTATTTCCAAGGCCAAATTTGCAGTAACGGGACCTATAGACCCTTCACCCGAAATCTCCTCAACGTTTCCGTTTTTTGTGCGGATGTCAAAAACAGAGGATAGACGGCCTCCAAATTCTACGGGTACGGCTCCTTTGTATATATCAACGCCTTTGGTAGTAAATGGATTCAAGGCCTGAAAAATACCGAAAAAGTGTTGTGGATTGTAAATCACAGTATCGTCTAAGAGCACGAGATTCTGGTCCGTTTTCCCACCCCGAACATTTAGGCCTGTAGCCCCTTCACCGGCCGAAGATATGCCCGGAAGCGTTTTGGCTACTTGTAAAATATCCCGCTCTCCTAGTACCAATGGAATATTTTTAGACTCCTCGGAATCGATTTGCTCGCTACCCGTTATCGCACCTTCCACATTTTTAGCAGCATCGGCAACGACCACAACCTCATCTAATTGTTGCAGGCCTTCTTCCAAAACCAAATTAAGACTACCATCATTGTACATTATTACTTCACGTTCGGTAGAAGAGATTCCCATAGCTCTAATGCTCAATACATTATAACCTGCAGGCAACTCCAATTCAAAAGCACCTTGAGCGTTGGTCACGCTCAACATATTCGTGCCCTTAACCCTAATGGAAAGATCTTCTATAACCTCGCCAGTTCTAGCATTAATCGCTTTACCATTTAGCAGATACGTTGAGTTTAGCATTGTAACATCGGCCTTACCTACCTTGGAAACCACATACTCTTTTCGTGTTTGGCGCACATCCTCATTAAAAAAGGTAGGAGGCGGTGCGTTTCTAATACCCCTAGTCGTTTGGGCGTTTACATTGGCGCTGTCCCTTCCGAAAAAGTAAAGTGGCAATTCATCATATACAATCGTATTTTGCAATATGATGATGCGTTTCTCATTCTCAATTAAGTGATAGTTCAAGGTAGTACCTTCCAAAATCTTGTCCAGAACAGAAACTATAGCTTCACTGTTAACCGTGACCGTAACCGAGTCCTGAGCGACCCAATCCTTTAAAAAAAAGAAGCTATAGCTACTTTTTTTCTCTAAATCTAAAATTACTTCTTGTAGAGAGACCTGGTTGTATACTCCCGACAGAGCAACAGGTTCTTGTCCAGATAGCCTTACTACTGCTAAAAATGGGATTAAAAGCAATATTCTTGCGCTTTGAATATTTTTAAAAAATGAGGATAAGCGTTTGCGGAAAGCTATTATATTCTGCAACATGAAAAGAACAGTCATTTTATTACATTCTGATTGATTTGCTAAAAATACAAAAGCAACCCTAGTAATCTCATTAAAGAAGATGCCTTATTTTAGTTTATTTTAACATATGCTACGTTTTTCTAACTGATCTAGATACAACACTGATCATCTTACGAAGCCACAGGCACCTAGTCCAGTCCTTATCCAACTTGGGTTGATATCCGGCTCCAGGAACTCTATTTTGTACTTCAAAACTAATAAAAAAGATCACTACCTCATTCTATACTGCTCTTGCGTGTACTGCTATTTATTATTATTGACTCAATGTTATCAATTGAACATAAGAACGAAACCTTACTCTATAATACAAGCTTAAACTGCCTTTACATACAACCATCAATTTTTAAAGAACACAATTTTTTAGTATATTTTATTTGAAATGAAACCCTTATAATTTACTACGTAAAAACTAAGATGTGGTTAACTATTACGATATATGCTTAGTTCTTATAAAAAAGGCCAATCTTTGTTTCGGTATCTCAAAGAAATATCTATTCCTATGACCTCCTCCAATAATTAGATGCTGGTTGCAACTAGGAAATTTGGGCTATTTTCAGCAAAATATTTATGACTTCGCATCAAAACCATTGTATTTTTTTTTGATATCTCGAAGTCCATCAAATTTGAAACTGTCTGAAATCGAAATTTTTCCAGACCAAAATTTATATCTTTTAGGACAAGCGAAAAACAAATTTTTTAAAATGAAAAGAACAATCCATCGTATTCCATATATCACATTTAGCCCAATTATGCTTCTTGTGTTGAGTAGCCTATTTTTTTATTCCTGCGCCGAACAGGAAAAGGATGACACTCCATGGGTTTCACTTTTTGATGGGGAAACATTGAACGGATGGACGCAAAAAGGTGGTGAAGCTACCTACAAAGTAAGAGAAGGTACTATTGTAGGATCAACGGTATCCAGCACGCCAAACTCTTTTCTTACATCGGATAAAATGTATGGGGATTTCATCTTGGAACTTGAATACAAGGTAGACTCTAGTATGAACTCTGGCATACAGATACGTAGTAATAGCTATCCCCATTACAGAAGTGGAAGGGTACATGGTTATCAAATTGAGATAGACCCTTCGGACAGGGCTTGGAGCGCTGGTATTTATGATGAATCTAGAAGAGGATGGTTACATCCTCTTTCCGATGAAAACACTGCTGCAAAACAGGCATTTAAACAAAATAACTGGAACCACTATCGGATAGAAGCTCTAGGAGATACGCTTAAGACATGGATTAATGGCGTTCCGGCTTCCTATTTGGTAGACGACCAAACCGCCAGCGGATTCATTGGACTACAGGTGCATTCTATCAATGGAGAACAAGAAGAAGGAACAGAAATCATTTGGAAGAACATTCGCGTATTGACAGATAGCATTGATCGTTATGCTCAAAAAAGCCCTTTACAGCTAGTAGATAATACAAACCGTCTAACCCAAAACGAGTCTAAACAAGGTTGGAACATGCTGTGGGACGGGCAAACGACCAAGGGCTGGAAAGGTGCCAAATCGGAAAATTTTCCAGAAAAAGGATGGGCTATTGAAGGTGGTGTCCTCGCAGTATTATCGTCAGGAGGAGAAGAATCTGTTGCAGGTGGCGATATTGTAACCATAGAAAAATATAGTGATTTTGAGCTAATGTTGGATTTTAAACTGACTGATGGCGCAAATAGTGGAATTAAATATTATGTGGATACGGAACTGAACAAAGGCCCTGGCTCTTCCATTGGTCTAGAGTATCAAATTTTAGACGACGAAAAACATCCTGATGCAAAAAAAGGGAACCACAAGGGTAGTAGAACGGTGGCATCACTCTATGATCTTATCCAAGCCGATGTCAACAAGCCTATCAACCCTATTGGTGAATGGAACACAGCACATATTATCTCGAAAAACAATCAAGTAGAACACTATCTTAACGGAGCTAAGGTGCTGGAATACGAACGCAAAAGTGATACCTACAGAAAACTGGTATCTGAAAGTAAATACGTTACCTGGCCAAATTTTGGGGAATTGGAAAGTGGCCAAATCCTGTTACAGGACCACGGAGATTATGTTAGTTTTAAGAACATTAAAATAAAGCCACTAAACAACAACTAGACCATGACAAACAATAGAAGGGATTTTATCAAAAAGACAACAGCTGGCTCGCTGGCCTTAACCTTAGGCGGAATACCATTTACAGCGATGGGAAATACAAGAATATTAGGAGCGAACGACCATATTAATTGTGCTGTAATCGGGGTTCGCAGCAGGGCGAAGGCTCACGTAAGGGCAATTCATGCCAATACAAATGCAAAGATTCTTTATAATTGTGATGTTGACGATGTCATCATAGAAGCGCATAATATCTGGTGCCAAAAGAATATTGGTTATGTTCCTAAAGTGGAAAAGGATTTTAGAAAAATACTAGAAGACAAGGATGTAGATGCGGTATTTATAGCCACACCGGAACACTGGCATGCACCAATGGCGATAATGGCTATGCAGGCAGGCAAACATGTATACATAGAAAAACCATGTAGCCACAATCCACATGAGAACGCCCTCTTGGTAGCTGCGCAGAACAAATACGGCAAAAAGGTACAAATGGGCAACCAGCAACGTTCTGCCCTAACCTCCATACAAGCTATTGAAGATATAAGAGCGGGCGAGATAGGCGAAGTTTACAAGGGAGAGGCCTATTATTCCAATAACCGTGGATCGATTGGAAAGGGAAAGGAAATTGCTGTCCCAAAAACATTAGATTGGGACCTATGGCAAGGCCCCGCACCTCGAGAGTCCTACAGGGACAATATACACCCTTATAACTGGCATTGGTTCAAAACTTGGGGGACTGGTGAAATGCATAACAATGGAACCCATGAGGTTGATATTTGTCGCTGGGCTTTAGGAGTTGATTTACCGGAAAGCGTTACTTCCTTTGGCGGAAAATACACCTTTGATGACGATTGGGAATTTGTGGACAACCAACAGGTTACCTTCAAGTATTCCGACAACAAATTCATCACCTGGACAGGGCATAGCCGCGGTGTCATTATGCCAGAACAATCAGGCCGTGGTGTAACTATTTATGGAAGCAAAGGAATTATACAGTTAGATCGAAATTTTTATAAGCAGTTCGATTTACAGGGAAATGCCCTCAAGTTCGAGTTTGAAAAATCTGCTAGTGCAACTACCAATACCAGAGGCGAAGGAAACTTGGACGTAGACCATGTAGGCAACTTTTTTGATGCCATACGTAGAGATACCTCCTTGCATGCAGAGATCAACGATGCAAGTATTTCCACAATGCTATGCCACTTAGGAAACATGGCACAGGACGCGGGCGAAACTTTAAAAATAGACCAAAAGACAGGGGAAGTACTTAACAATGAAAAAGCAATGAAAAGCTGGAAAAGGGAGTACGCCAAAGGTTGGGAGCCAAAATTGTAAACTTATTTTTGTTTGAGGTATTCTAAGAAGAATATTTTTATCGTCTTTGGGAGGCACGAATAAATTTGTTACTTTTTTTTACAAACCAGTAAAAAGATTGCTTCACGTTGCTTGCCTCATGGCAGCACCGTTAGCATAGTTGCTTTAATTTAGCATATTGATAATCAGTGCCAAAAACTCTAAGAAGGGTACACATCAAAGCACACTTACATATTCCTACGATACTGGCCACCAACAGCAAAAAGTGAATTGGTTATCTGACCTAGGGAGCAGTGTTTCACTACTTCCATAAGCTCCTCAAAAACATTCTCATTGGCCATGGCCTTTTTTTGAAGTTCTTCCAATAAAGCATCTTGGTTTGCCCTATTGTGCAAATCCTCCAATGTTTTAATCTGATTTTCCTTTTCTTCGGTGGTCGCCCTAATAACCTCATCCGGCAAAATGGTAGGAGAACCCTTGGAACTCAAGAAGGTGTTGACCCCAATAATAGGAAAATCGCCATTGTGTTTTAGTGTTTCATAATGCAAGCTTTCCTCTTGGATTTTGTTGCGCTGGTACATGGTTTCCATGGCGCCCAACACACCTCCCCTTTCCGTTATCCTATCAAATTCAAGTAAGACAGCTTCCTCGACCAAATCGGTCAGCTCTTCTATGATAAAAGAACCTTGTAGTGGGTTTTCGTTCTGGGTAAGTCCTAGTTCTTTGTTGATGATTAACTGTATAGCCATCGCCCTTCTTACGGAATCCTCCGTTGGCGTGGTAATAGCCTCGTCGTAGGCATTGGTATGCAATGAATTACAATTATCGTAAATAGCATATAATGCTTGCAAAGTGGTCCGTATATCGTTAAAATCTATTTCTTGGGCATGCAAGCTCCTACCTGAGGTCTGAATGTGGTATTTCAACATTTGCGCCCTTTCGTTTGCTCCGTATTTATGTTTCATGGCCTTGGCCCAAATCTTTCTAGAGACACGACCTATGACCGCGTATTCAGGATCTATACCATTGGAGAAGAAAAAGGATAAATTGGGCCCGAAAGCATTGATATCCATCCCCCTAGAAAGGTAATATTCTACAAAGGTAAATCCGTTAGACAAGGTCAATGCCAATTGCGTAATAGGGTTAGCGCCTGCCTCGGCGATATGGTAGCCAGAAATAGAAACCGAATAAAAATTACGCACTGCATTGGTAATAAAATATTCCTGTACATCGCCCATAAGTCGGAGCGCAAATTCGGTCGAAAAAATACAAGTATTCTGGGCTTGATCTTCCTTTAGAATATCAGCTTGCACCGTACCCCTGATTTCAGATAGCGTTTTAATTTTTATTTGTTGATAGACTTCTTTTGGCAATACCTGATCTCCCGTAACCCCTAAAAGGAATAAGCCCAAGCCGTCATTTCCTTCAGGTAAATCGCCATGGTATTTGGGCCTTTCGGCATTGGCATACATGGCCTTTATTTTCTTTGTCACCGTTTGCTCCAGTCCTTTATCCTTTATATACAACTCGCATTGCTGATCTATGGCGGCATTCATAAAAAAGGCCAGCAACATAGGTGCTGGGCCGTTAATCGTCATGCTTACCGAGGTCATAGGGTCGGCCAAGTTGAAACCAGAATAGAGTTTTTTGGCGTCGTCCAAGCAGCAAACACTTACCCCTGCATTTCCAATT
>JBLHNI010000168.1:0-7160 GCA_047650615.1 Maribacter sp. | reverse complement strand
AGAATATTAGACTAATTCGTTCATTATTTGTTAATAATAATTCAATCGTTAAGCCCCTGAACATCGGGCAGTGCTTCTATTTTTTTGTAACCATAATTATACTAGCATTTTAGCGGTGTTTACGCTAAGGAAAATTATATGTTAATAACATGTGGAAAACCTAAAGAATGTTAAGGAAAAGTAAAGCGAATAAATCTTGATCTTTACATAGAGCAAGAAAGATATGTCAGCAAAACATATTGAACTATAAAAGGAGTCAGATATTTCTTTATAATGTTTTGCAGATGTGGAAGTCGGTGTACATTATAGTTCAAAGAAATTGTTTGGCTCTTTTTTTTGCTTATATAATTCTATAACATAAAAATACAAAGTATTAAGTGTTTGACTATAATCACGCCGGCGTTGGCGCCTTATGTTATTAACAGGAGATGCAACAATGAAATTATTCATCTAATTAACTATATATATTTACGTGAAGATACATTTTACTGGTATAAAATTATAGCTTATTAACAATTTGGACTAGGTTAATTTTAAGTACTTATTCTACTGACTTGCTTTTTAACACTTATTTTTCTATAACTAGTTATATGTTAAGAGTAATTATCGTTTTTTATTACCCAACTACGGCGGCTAGGTTCGTAGCTCTATATGTAGAGGTATAATAAAATTGAGTATCAACGTCATTACAACAATGAACCCAAATACTACTAATAATATCTCTACCATGTTGCAAATATTTTCTAATCAATCAAGGTATTATCCTTGGCTCTAAATAAAAATGACACCTCCGACACAAAAATTAAAAGAGGCTGTATTCATTAGCTTTTTCAAAGTAATCACAAGCAAACCAATAAATCTGTAATATGAATACTTGCAAATAAAATAGCCTCAGGATTTCTCCCGGGGCTATTTTATTTGCAAGTCTATTACCTCACTCCGTCTAAAGCTCTGTTTTCGGATATGCTTTACCAGGTTATCAGTAACCTCAAAGCCGCCTAGCCCTATTATATCCGCAACCTCTATAAAGGTCGGTTTCAACATTTGTAAATGGTCTCCGGCTGCCAAAAGCGTCGTCCAAAGTACTTCCTTTTCGTTCCAAAAAACCTTAGGGTCTCTAAAATCTCTTACTTTCGTACTTCTTATTTCCGAGCTATCCTTGTACTTGGTCCAGCTATCGCCATTATCCAAACTATAGGCAATACCTTGGGTCTGGAAATCCGTTTTACCGGCTTGTTCTCCTTCCCTATTGTGGTAGGTGAAAATAGCAACTAGCGCCGGATTATTAGCGGCACCAAAACCAATTGTATTATTAGCATCTGCCACGGTACTTCCTAAAAATATAAATCCATTTTCATCAGAATACAGCGCAAATGGCTTATGCTCTCAATGCAACATATCGGAACTTACAGCATGGCTCCACTGCATGGGTCCCAAACGATATCCTCTGGATAATAGGGATAGAACAGATGATATACTCCCTGATGAGATACAAGTCCATTAGGGTCATTCATCCAGTTGTGCTCTGGTGTAAAATAAAACTGTGGCCTATAGTCTTCGGTGTAGTACGTACTATCGTTTTCAACGGTTAGCAGTCGCTTTTTAAGCTCCTTGTCCTTACAAGAAAAACAAGTACCAAAAAGCGTAGTAACTATCAAATATTTAGGATTACTGGGCATAATTTTTGATTATTTATGGTTTGTAAACCCTCCAAGGTACCCTACTAAAATAGTACCTTTGTTGAAACCAAATACGTTTCTATGCGATTTCTTTTTGCCTTAGTAATACTCTTATGCTGCAATGCTGTGGCCTTAGGGCAATCTAAATTGGACAAAACACTAAAACGGCTCAATAATGAATCCGTGCCTTACATTTATCCCAAAAACATATCCGATACTACTACAGTAATACTCTTGGACACTAGAAAAAAAGAAGAGTATGACATCAGTCATCTTAAAAATGCTATTTGGGTGGGAGACAAAGCATTTAAACCGAATCTGGTACTGGAACAAATTCCGGATAAAGAAAAATCGATTATCGTGTACTGTTCTATTGGTGTACGTTCCGAAGACATTGGGGAAAAGCTCCTAGCTTTAGGATATAAAGACGTTAAAAACCTTTATGGTGGTATATTTCAGTGGAAAAACGAGAATGGCGTTATCTACAACAATAAGGAACAACCAACGGACAGTGTACATGCCTTTAGCAAACATTGGGGGAAGCTACTTTTGAAGGGAGTGAAGGTCTACTAGTGCGCGGTAGGCAAAACAAATTAGATATTTTAAAAATAAAACTTGAGCATACTACAAACAAAAAAAACAGCAACAGACGCAAAGACGATAGATTTTACCTTAGCGAAATCTCGTAATCTGTTACTCATCTTTACCCGTAATCCTGAACTAGGAAAGTGTAAAACACGCTTAGCGGCAAAGGTGGGCGACGAAACTGCATTGGATATTTATCAATTTTTACTGAACCATACCGTAGCCATTACTTCTGGACTTTATGCTAAAAAAACGGTATACTATTCCGAAGAAATTTGGAAGGACGATATCTGGAACACTACTGTTTTTGATAAAAAACTGCAAACAGGACAGGATTTGGGGGAACGCATGGCGACTGCTTTTTTAGAGGGCTTTCAAAACGATTTTGAAAAAATTATCGTTATTGGAAGTGATATGTACGATCTCTCCCAAGAAGATTTAGAAGCAGCATTTAGCGCTTTGGATACTCATGATTTCGTGGTAGGTCCTGCAGTAGATGGTGGTTATTATCTGCTAGGAATGAAACATTTTATCCCGGAGGTGTTCCAAGCTAAAGATTGGGGAACAGCAACCGTGCTCCAAGACACTTTATCTAATTTAGTAGCCGAAAAAACCGCGTTACTCGCACCTAAAAACGATGTAGACCATTACGAAGATATTAAGGATATTGAGGCCTTTGCGCCTTTTTTAAAACATATGAGACAATGATGCAAAAACAATTAAAGGAATCTGTAGCCTACCTTATTAGTAAGGGGTTTGATAAGCCTGAAATAGGAATTGTACTGGGAACAGGACTAGGGAAGTTGGTAGATGAAATAGAAGACCGGATTGAGGCCCATTACAACCAAATTCCATTTTTTCCGCTGGCAACTGTAGAATTCCATGCTGGGAAATTAGTTTTCGGAACCCTAGCCGGTAAAAAGGTAGTGGTTATGCAAGGACGCTTTCATTTATACGAAGGCTATGATTTTCTCGATATCACGTACCCTATTCGCGTGATGCACCTTCTTGGTATTACAAAATTATTTATTTCCAATGCCGCCGGCGCCATCAATCTAAATTACAAAAAAGGGGATATAATGCTTATTGAAGACCATATAAACCTGCAGGGCGGTTCTCCATTGGCCTTTAAAAATGTTGCCCAGTTCGGGGAGCGCTTTGCCGATATGTCAGAACCTTATGATTTAGATATGCGCCAAAAATTAGTGCAATTGGCTGCCGAACACAACATATCCTTAAAAAAAGGAATCTATGCCTCGGTAGTAGGACCCCAACTGGAAACTAAGGCGGAGTATAGGATGCTAAAAATCTTAGGAGCGGATGCCGTTGGGATGAGCACGGTACCAGAAGTGATTGTCGCTAACCACTTAGGATTACCAATCGTAGCCGTATCGGTACTTACGGATGAGTGCGATCCGGATAATCTTAAACCTGTTGATATTGCAGAAATCATATCCATAGCGGAAAACACAGAACCCAAAATGGTAAAACTATTTAGGGAATTAATCAAAAAACTGTAAGGTTCTTTGGGCGTAAACTACTATTTAGAAGCCTTGCCTAGTTCAATGAAAGAAAATAAACACCAAATAAGCATTATCATCCCCGTTCTTAACGAAGAGGATTACATTCGAAAAGTACTCGAAGCTATTCGGGAAAATGCTACCTCTAAGAATATAAAGGAGGTACTTGTCATAGACGGTGGCAGTACAGATTGTACTGTAAAAGAAGCTTTAGATGTAGGAGTTCAAGTAGTTTCTGCAGCTAAGGGAAGGGCCAAGCAAATGAATAAAGGCGCACAGATGGCAACTGGAGACCTCTTGTACTTCTTGCATGTGGATACACTACCACCCAAAGGTTTTGATACCCATATTCTAAACACCTTCTCCAAAGGTTTTGAAGCAGGCTGCTTTAAACTTAAGTTTGATAGCCCCAATAAATTCCTGCGTTTTTTTGCCTGGTGCACACGAATTAACCACCAAATCTGCAGAGGGGGTGACCAATCGCTTTACATTTCTAAAAATCTATTTCAAAAAGCAGGCGGCTTTAATGAAGCATACACCGTTTACGAGGACAACGAATTTATTCAACGAATTTACAGGCTAACACGCTTTGCCATTATGCCTGGCACCGTACAAACTTCCGTTAGAAGATATGAACAAAGAGGCGTTTTCACCTTGCAATATCACTTTGGGGTGGTACACGCAAAACATTATTTAGGTGCTGGGCCAGCGGATCTTTATAACTACTACAAAACCCATATTTCCCTTTAGCTTATTCCTCCTCAAAATCAAGCAACACCCCTTCACCAATCCATTTGGCAAGTGCTTGTCTGTTGTCCGGGTCCAAAATACGGCGTTGATCTTTCTTGTTCTTAATATTCCCAATTTCTATATATGCCATAGCGGGATGGGTTTTTCGTACCAAATAAAGTTCCGTCCGGTGGCCAAAGGTGCCTTCGTAGGTTCTATTTGGTTGATATTTTTTATATTTTTTCTGAAATGTATTGTGAATACTTTCCGCTAATTTCTTTCCGTTTGTACTTTTTTCATGATGGTAGAAGAACACATCAATATTTTGACCTTTGCTACGGCTATCCACATGAGTAACGATTAAACGCTGGTAGGCTCCCTTATGGGTTTTATACAAATCGTTTACAATAGTGACCCGTTGCTTTAATCGTGCCAATTGGTTCAAGGGAATTGTTTCCTGCGGGTAGGCTACCTCATCCCTATCTATTTCTAAAATTCGGTCATCTCGTATACCGTCGTTTTCGTCCCTAATAATAATATACACCGTAGCTCCATGCTCCAATAGTTCCTTAGCCAAACGTAAGGTAATATCATAGGCATACTCATCCTCAGCTATAGATTTTTTAGCATAAACCGCCATGGCACCTGGATCGGGGCCCCCATGTCCAGAAACCAAATAGTAAATGTTACCCTTTAAACGTTTACTTTTTTCTACTACGTTCTTATGTTTGTTGCCAAAAATGGCAAACACTTCGCTCTTTATATCCTTTATTTTTTTGGATTGGGATTGAATGGAATCTACTAGCTGAATACGATCCGCCACAACTTTAGGGATTTGGTAGGCCTTACCTTCATAAAGGTGGACGCTATCCCTAAGGTTTGCTATATTCAATTTAATAAAATCGTCATAATAGTCATAAGGGTTTACATCGTTTTTCCGCAAGAGCGAAAGAATACCGTCCCCTTTTTCTGCCGTAACGGTTTTCAAGGAATCTTGTGCCATAACCGAGAAACCAATACATAAAAACAATAAGCTATTGACAAACACAGCTTTTAACATGGTGATAAAAAAACAAAATTCATGCCAAAATATGGAATAGGTATTTAAAATCAATCAATAAAATTTAGATTGGCATGGTCCTGTAGAATACCCTTGGTTATGAGCTCTGATAGGGAGAATTTTTCAGAACGAACACTAATCCCATCCTGTTCCCCATTAATATCCATAACCGTTACTGATGGCAACAAGTTTTTTGCCAGATAGACACTAAGTTCGTCGGTAAACGGAGAAATGCCCTGGTCGATTTTAATTCTTCCTATAGCGTTCTTTGTAAAGATATCCCTAAAATTTTCTGCCAATCTTAGACCATCAGCACTTTTATCGTAATGGTGCACCGTTATTGAAATCCCCTTTTTATCCTTTCTTACATCCTTTATCATCAAGAACCTTTGATAACTGCCGTTGTGTTTCAAGTATTTCTTATTGACAATGCTCGTGAGCTCCCCCAAGTCCGCAATCGCGTTTTCAGCATTAGACTCCTCATTATTTTCACCTAAGGTCGTAATACTTTTTTGTAAAACGTAGACTCTTGCTCCTCGTTCCATTAAATCCTTGGATAACTTTGCTGTAAAATCGTTCTGTACTTTTAAGCTATTATCCTCTGTTTTGGTATCGGAATGTATAAGATAGTATACCGTATTTTTTAAGGTGGAGTCCTTTTGTTTCATTTTCACCAAATCGACATTAAAAACAGGTGCCTCCTCCGCATTGTCTATCTGTATATATGTCCCCATATTTTTGAAGGAATCAGGGGCATAGGGCAGTATGTATTTCCTGCCTACCAAAAGGTCGCTCGCACCTTTGATTGCATCTTTGTTCAAATCTAAAAAATCTACGTAATATTTTACGGGATGAATTCCCGATTTTCTGAGAATAGAAAAAATACCATCTCCTTTTTGGGCGACTACGGTATCTAACGTTACCTGACTAAATAGTCCCGTGCAGGGGAATAAAATAACAAATAAAAAGAGGGATTTAATTTTCATATCAATGGTCTAGTATTGGTAATGCAAAGATTGTTAAAAATATTGACCAATTCCAAAGACAATTCCGTTTGCGCTATTTTTTGTGATTCCGTACCCATAATCTATTCTAAATATGGCGTTGAAAATACGCTTGTGCATAAATCTAAATCCAAAACCTGGATAAATACGAAGGTTTTCGTTTTCTAAAAAATCACCCAAATTACCGCCAGGATTTCGCCAAGAACCGCCATCAATAAAAACATTGCTCTGTAGTACGAACCATTTTTTATCCACTAGGGTATGACGGTACTCTGTGTTAAATACAATGGCTCCAGTGCCACGATCTATGGTATTCCCAACACCTCTTATATTTAGGTTGTTATCTACGGTAAAAGGAGCGAAGGGACTATTGACATTACTTGCCAGTCCCAAGCGCAGTCTGTTGGCCCAATTCCCGCGATTCCCGATTCTTTTATAATAGCTAAAATCATTAAAACCTATCAAAAACTCGGGTAAGGCAGTATCCGAACTACCCACATATTGAAAATTAAGGGTACTTCTAAAGCCGTCTAAATAGTGATAAAAATAATCTATGTCCTCATAAGCATAGATAAGCTTTAGG
>JBLHNI010000167.1:0-7174 GCA_047650615.1 Maribacter sp. | reverse complement strand
GATCATACCGTTAACCGCGCCAGATCTGGGTTCGAGTTCTTTCCTAAAGATGGTAACCGAGCTTATGTGATTGCCCAGTTTTTTCCAAGAATGGCAGTTTATAGTGATGTAGAGGGATGGCAAAATCATCAGTTTTGGGGTAGTGGAGAATTTGCGCTACCATTTGGTGATTATGAAGTGAATATTACAGTTCCGGCAGATCACATTTTAGATGGTACTGGCGTGCTTCAAAACCGGAACGAGGTATATTCTAAAGAAATGATGAAGCGTTACGAGCAGGCGAAGAAATCCTATGACAAACCTGTTGTTATTGTAACACAAGCAGAGGTAGAGGAACTAGAAAAAGATTTTTCCAAGAAAACAAAAACATGGAAGTTGAAAGCGCAAAACGTAAGGGATTTTGGTTTTGCTACTTCTCGAAAATTTATTTTAGACATGCAAGCTGTTAAAGTGGGTAGCAAGGACGTAATGGCTATATCTATGTATCCAAAAGAAGGTAATCCTTTATGGGAGGAATATTCTACCAAAGCAGTAGCAGCTACCTTAAAGTCCTATTCCTCACATACATTTGATTTCCCATATCCCAAAGCGATATCTGTACATGCTAAAAATCAGGGAATGGAGTATCCTATGATTTGTTGGAACTACGGAAGACCAAATGAGGATGGCACCTATTCCGATCGTGTAAAATATGGGATGATTAGTGTAATTATACACGAAGTCGGTCATAACTTTTTTCCTATGATTGTAAATTCAGACGAGCGCCAATGGGGCTGGATGGACGAAGGCTTGGATACCTTTATGCAATACATTGCGGAGCAGGAATTTGGCGAGGATTTTCCAGAAGCCATTGCACCAAATTCGAAATATCCTTCTAGAAGGGGTGATCCGGCAAAAATAGTACCCTACATGAGTGGCGATCAAAGTACCATTTCACCTATCATGTCCAATCCTGAAAATGTGTATCAGTTAGGACCCAACGCCTACGGTAAACCAGCTACGGCATTGAATATTCTAAGAGAAACGGTAATGGGTAGGGAACTATTTGACCATGCCTTTAAAACGTATGCTCATAGATGGATGTTCAAACATCCTACGCCTGAAGATTTCTTTAGAACCATGGAAGATGCATCAGCTGTTGATTTGGATTGGTTTTGGAGAGCTTGGTTCTACACGACCGATTATGTGGATATAGGTGTGCAAGGAATTAAAAAGTATCAGGTCGCAAAAAAACCGGTTACTGGAGACTTGATGTCAAAAGTATTTTTAGTGTCTTCGGATAGTGAAGGCTACGATGCTGCTTTAGAAGGAGTAAATCCATCCGAAACTTCAAAAACCTTAAAAGCATTCATGATGGATAATATGACTGCTGCCGAAAGGGCTGCGGTAAAGGAACCCAAGTATTTTTTCGAGGTTACTTTTAATAAACCAGGGGGAATCCCCATGCCTTTAATCGTTGAATATACGTATGCAGATGGTACGGTTGAGAATATAACCTACCCAGCTGAAATTTGGAGAAAGAACGATACCGAAGTAAAACTGGTTATTTCTTCGACAAGTGATTTGAAAGGTATTGTTGTAGACCCCAAAATGGAAACAGCAGATATTGATACCACAAATAATTCTTGGCCTAAAAAAGAGGGGCAGAACGATTTTGATTCTTTTAAGGAAAAGGTAAAAAGAAAGTGATTTTTAAATTTTCTAAAAAAAAAGCCTCGTTGATTAACGGGGCTTTTTTTATTCCGATACTAAACTTGTTTATATTTGTAGTATGATGTCAACCCAATTTTTATTTATAAGCGGAGGTGAAATATTTTTCATCATGTTTATCGTGGTGATGGTTTTCGGTGCAGATAAAATACCAGGTATAGCTAAAGGACTGGGGAAAGGTATGCGTCAACTTAGAGACGCCACCGAGGACATTAAGCAAGAAATTAAAAAAAGTGCCGATAAACAAGGTATAGATACCAGTGTGATTACAGATATTCAAAAAGACATCGAAGAGGTTAAGGGCAGCATTGATACCGGGATAGCCAAGGATGTGAAAAAGGGTTTTGGTGATATTGGTAAACGTATTGGAGATGCGGCTGGTTCCGTAAAACGAAAGTAAGCCCATGTTCGATACGCTTTTAGATTGGGACCGGGAAACCTTCATCTATTTAAACAGCCTCGGCATAGAGAAATACGATGTTTTCTGGAGCACTGTTACTACTATTTCTACTTGGATTCCTTTATTCCTTCTTTTTATAGTTCTCTTTTTTAAGGCATATCCAAAAAAACAGGTGTTGTATACGATACTTACAGTGCTTGTTATGTTTGTTTTTGTGCTGACCCTTACGGATTTAACAAAAGAGATTGTGGCTAGGTTACGGCCTAATAATGATGTGGCTATTAATGGTTTTATCCGGATATTGAAAAAATCTAAAGGCTACAGTTTTTTCTCTGGTCATGCTTCCTCTTCATTTTCTATTACTACTATTGTAGTTCTCTTTCTAAGGAAAGAATTCAAATGGGTAGTTGTTTTTTACCTATGGCCACTGTTGTTCGCATTAAGCAGAATTTATGTGGGGGTTCATTTCCCCATCGACCTGATGGTGGGTGCTCTGGTAGGTACCGTGTCAGCCCTGTTGTTTTACTGGTTACATAATCGTCTTATTTTACCCTACTTAGGGTTAGGCCGTCACGAATAGGTAGTAGTACGGTATCTAATAACGGGTGGGCAGCTATTTTTTTGTTGTACTCCAGCAATATTTTGGTTGTTTTGTCCCTTGGATCTAGTTTCTCAATCACCTTTCCTGACCATAAAACATTATCAGAAAGAATAACGGTGCCAGATTTTGTTTTAGGAAGAACAACATCCAAATACTTCAAATAATCCTTTTTTTCCGCATCTATAAAAATGAGGTCAAAGGTCTGGTTTAGCTGTGGGATAATTTCTAATGCGTTACCAGTATGTTGAAACACCTGTGGACCATAACCGCTTTTAGCAAAGTACTTTCGTTGGATGTCATATAATTCGGCATTTACATCTATGGTATGCAGCTCCCCTTGTTTATGTAAACCTTCGGCCAAGCATAAGGCGGAGTATCCGGTATAGGTTCCTATTTCTAATATGTATTTTGGGTTGATGATTTTGGATAACAAACTCAGCGTTCTCCCTTGAAAATGTCCGGTGAGCATTCTAGGCTGTATGACCTTCAAATGGGTTTCACGGGTAAGCGCTCTTAAAATGTCCGGTTCCTGCTGTGAATTATCGGCAATGTAGTCCTCTAGTTCAGCGGATAGAAAATGCATGTGTTTCTTTTTGCAAAAGTACCGATTAAAACATTATTTTACAGTTTTGGAAAACATATGGAAATAGAGATAAGAAAAGCAGCACACACTGATTTGGAAACGCTTAGAGCCATGGAACAAGGGGTTATTGAAGTCGAACGACCTTTTGATCCCACGCTAAGGGAAGGCTCCATTCAGTATTATGATTTAGAAGACTTACTGCAAAACCCAAGAGCAATGGTGTTAGTAGCAACACATGAAGGTGCTATTGTGAGTTGTGGCTATGCCTTGGAGAAACAAGGAAAACCGTATTTAAAGCATAAAAGCTATGCATATCTGGGCTTTATGTTTACCGAGCCCGCGTATAGAGGAAACGGCTTAAATGGCACCATACTAAAAAGCCTAAAGGAATGGGCGCAAGAAATCGGATTAACCGAAATTAGACTAACTGTTTACGATGAAAATAGTGCTGCCTTGCGCGCCTATGAAAAGGTAGGTTTTAAAAAACATATTATTGAAATGCGTTGGCCTTTGTCAGAATGAGGGTTTATGACACTAAACTTTGCCCATTGTTTCTGCCCTTATGAGTATTTTTACATAAAAATAAAGCTATGACGTTTAAGAATACACTTTCTTATGCCCAGGAACTAGATAATGAAGATCCGTTGCGTCCCTATAGAAATGAATTTCATTTTCCGAAAGTTAACGGAAAGCAGGTCATCTATTTTACTGGTAATTCTTTGGGATTACAGCCAAAACGAACCAAGAAATACGTGGATGATGTTATGGCAGATTGGGCCCAATTGGCGGTCGAAGGTCATTTTTATGCAGAAAAACCATGGTGGGATTATCACGAACGCTTAGCAGAACCTTTGTCGAAAGTGGTGGGCGCTTTGCCAAAGGAAATATCGGTAATGAATACGCTTACCGTAAACCTTCATTTATTGATGGTTTCTTTTTATACACCCACAGCTAAAAGATTCAAGATAATTTGCGAGGAAAAGGCTTTTCCTAGCGATCAGTATATGTTACAGAGCCAAGCTCGTTTTCATGGCTTTGACCCGGAAGTAGTACTTGTTGAAGTTAAGAAACGTGAAGGGGAACACGCCTGGCGTACGGAAGATTTTTTGGATAAGATCAACGAGGTAGGGGACGAGTTGGCTTTGGTACTCATAGGCGGTGTTAATTATTACAATGGACAGGTATTAGATATGGAAGCCATTACAAAAGCAGGTACATCTGTAGGTGCTAAGGTAGGCTGGGATTTGGCCCATGGCGTAGGTAATGTAGCACTAAAATTACACGATTGGGGTGCTGATTTTGCAGCATGGTGTAGTTATAAATATATGAACAGCGGTCCAGGCAATGCCTCAGGTATTTATGTTCATGAACAATACTTAAACAGAAAAGATATCCCTCGTTTTGAGGGCTGGTGGGGTACAAAAAAGGATACCCGTTTTTTAATGAAGCCAGAATTCGAACCTATGGAAAACGCAGATGCGTGGCAAATTAGTAATGCGCCCATACTTTCCGTTGCCCCGTATTTAGCTTCGTTAGAACTATTTGAAGAAGTGGGTATGCCCGCTTTGATAGAAAAACGTAACAAGATAGTGGCATATTTAGAGTTTGTCTTAGGAGAAATAGCTGCTGAGGTAGGTAGTTCTTTTGAGATTATTACACCCAAAGATAGGGGATGCCAGCTTTCTGTTTTCTTACATGGTGAAGGAAAGGCCTTGTTTACTTACCTTATGGAAAACGGAGTGATAACCGATTGGCGCGAACCAAATGTCATTCGTTTGGCTCCGGCACCGTTCTATTCTTCCTTTGAAGATATGTATCGGTTTGGACAGATTCTAAAGCAGGGCATTCTGTCTAAATAGATAGTTTCTCCTATATATTTGGTAGTGAAAAATGACACGGAAACAGCAAAATAATAAGTAAAAACCCTATTGTTAATACCCTTTTTAATGGAATGAAATCGTTACGATTAATACTAACCAACGCTACCTATTTTGGACCTTCTTGGGTCTTTGCGAGCTTGAATATTCTTTTTGGTACGTGGGCTATTTATATTCCTCAGGTGAAGGAACACTTGTCCATTGACATGTCGGAACTTGGTTTTGCTATTTTTTTTCTATCGCTAGGCGTTTTTACTGTTTTTCCTTTTGCTTCTAGGCTAGTAAATAGGCTAGGCGTGGGTAAAGCTACGTTTTATGGGGTATTATTGAGTTGTGCTGCGGCGATGTTGCCTTTATTGGCTCCAAACTATTACGCCTTAATGGGTGCGCTATTTTTATTCGGTGCTACGAATGGGTTTACGGATATTTCTATGAATACCTTGGTAACCGAGGTCGAGAAAAAGGACAAAGTAAAGTTTATGTCCTCCTCTCATGGATTTTTTAGTTTGGGAGGTGTACTGGCGGGTATCGGTAGTTTTCTTATTGGTCCCTTAGGGAATCCTACGCTGCATATGGGCTTGGCAGTTGCCTTGGTGTTGGTTGTAAATTTCATCTTCTATAAAAAATATATAAATGTTACTGCTGCTTTGGTAGAAACAGAAGGCTTCAGTATAAAACTGTTCCAGCCCTTATTGCTACTTGGGCTGATTTCTTTTGTTGCCATGGGAAGCGAAGGTGCTATTGTAGATTGGAGCGGCTTGTATCTAAAAGAAGTGAGTATAGCACCGGAAGCCTTATGGGGTGCAGGCTTTTTAGGCTTTCAAATTACCATGACCTTAGGGCGTTTTATGGGTGATGCCGTCAGTGAACGACTAGGTTCTGTAAAGATGATTGCCTTAGGTGCTGTCTTGTCACTAGCGGGGTACGGTCTGGTGCTTTCGGAGGATATTTATTTGGCTATTGCCGGATTCGCCCTAAACGGATTGGGATTTTCTGTTATGATACCTGAAGTTTTTAGAATAGGAGGTAACGTTAAAGGCGTGGATTCTTCTCAAGGTATCGCATTTATTGCCGGTACTGGATATGCGGGGTTTTTATGTGCTCCTCCTATTTTGGGTTTTTTAGCAGAAACATCGTCATTAAAGACCAGTTTTGTGGTGCTGTTATTCTGTGCGGTATTTATTTTGGGAGTTACCTTGGTGTTGAAGAAGAAAGAAACAAAGGTCTAGAAATGGAGTTGCAGACTATCAATCCAAATTACTTCGGACTTTAAATTCGGTGTTGTCATCGTCTAGTTTGGAAAGAAATTCCAGCATTTCATCTGTTAACAGCAGTTGGTTTTGAGATTGCCAAAAGCTTTCATTATAGGGAAACTTCAGTTTAAAGACATCCTTTTGCTCGTTTACATTGCTCTTAACGTCAACCCTACCAAAAGGTGCTGTAGTGTGAAGGATAATTTCTATTTGAAATGTGGTTGGTTCCTTTTGTTCTTTTCTTTTGGTAGTAATCGTAGCTTTTTGTTTAGCATAGTTTATATAATACCGCTGATAGGAGTTGTCTTTTTTAAAGAAGGTAGCACTTTCCATCCGAGTTGTACGGTCATATTCAGCTTGGTTTTGAGATGATTCCGGAAAGATTGGGAGCGTAGTTAAATTAAAAGATAGGATGGCGTTGTCCTTACCGTTAATCATGTAGTGTCCGTATGACGAACTGGAATTTTTATCTTCTCCAGAGGAGAACTCCACTTTTATCACGTCTGTATTCTCCAGCGGTTTTTCAATAACCTCAAAATCGGGTGTCATTGCGTTTATTCTAACGAATTCACTAAAAATCCTAAAGAACGATGGGAATATAAAGTAAACATTGTTTTCGTCTTTTTTAATTCCTACCTGGCGCATTTGTTGTAGTTCTACTTGGTAGTCTTTTTTATCCAATTCCAAGTCGCCCGTATAAAGTGATGTTTTTCGTTTTATCCTTCCCTGCATGTCCTGTAAGCGCACGAT
>JBLHNI010000166.1:0-7282 GCA_047650615.1 Maribacter sp. | reverse complement strand
GGCGTTAAGCGAAAAAAAAACTTAACGCCATTTTTTTTCTGTAAATTCAGGGATTAATATATTCTACGTATGAGAAACTTAAGTATCTTAATTGTAATGGCCATCCTTTTAGCTTCCTGCAAGACCGACAAAAAAACAGAAAATACCGAACAAGCAGAAACCTCAACAGACGAAGCAGAATGGACTGTACTTTTTGATGGTACAAGTACGGAAGGCTGGCGAGCCTATAATGGAGAGGCACTGCCGCCAGGATGGGTAGTTAAAAACAGGGAGCTAACCTTTGATACCGAACTAGGCTTAGAACAAGATTATAAAGGTGGTAAGGACATCATTTACGGTGCAGAGGAGTTTGATAATTTTGAGTTTTATGTAGAATGGAAATTACCCAAAGGAGGAAACAGTGGCATCTTCTATCATATTAAAGAGGGCTACAAAAGCATCCCAGAAGTTTCTCCAGAATATCAACTTATCGATGATGAGAACTATGCTACAATGCATGATCTTACCGAATACAATCTAAGCCTTGGGTACACCGACAAACCAGAAGAGCTAAAACCTTTACAACAAACAGCATCTGATTATGCAATGCACCCAGCAGATGCGTCCAAGAAAGTGCTTCACCCTGTAGGAGAATGGAATTCTTCTAAAATAGTATTTACTTCAGAAAAGGTAGAGCATTGGCTTAATGGGGAAATGGTAGTATCCTTTGTCCCTTGGGATGAGGCTTGGGAAGAAAAAAAGCACTCTGACAAGTGGAAAAATAGTAAGGATTATGGAACCTTTAAAAAAGGATACATAGGTTTTCAAGATCACTCTAGTCCTATCTGGTTTCGGAATATAAAAATTAAAAAATTATAATAACGATTTTATGAAGAAAAGAGAATTTTTAAAAAAATCGGCCATATTAGCATCCACAACTGCGTTGATGCCTTCCTTTTTAATGGCATGCAAAGAAGAAAAGCTAGCAACCAAGGCTACACCATTAACGCGGCTTAGAACTGCCCATGTTGGAGTTGGTAATATGGGAGCAGCAGATCTTAAGGATATATCTTCGCACAAGAAGGTAGATGTGGTAGCCCTTTGTGATGTTGATGCCAACAATCTGGCAGAAGCCAAAAAGCTACACCCTAACGCAAAAATATTCAGCGATTATAGGGTAATGCTCAAAGAAATGGGTGATGGAATAGATGCTGTAATCGTATCAACCCCAGACCATACCCACGCCCCAGTTTCTATGATGGCGATGGAGATGAATAAATCTGTTTATTGCCAAAAGCCTTTGACACACTACGTATCTGAGGCAAGGGCAATGAAAAAGTTAGCCGAAGAAAAAAATCTGGTTACCCAAATGGGAATTCAGGTACATTCTTTTTACGACTATAAATTAGCCACATTATTGATTCAATCCGGTATTATTGGAAAGGTACATACCGTAAGAGCATGGTCTCCGAAAAATTGGGGATATGACGGTCCTATTCCTACAGGAGAGGATATGGTACCTGAAACTTTAGATTGGAACTTATGGCTAGGAACATCAGCAAAGCGACCTTATAAAGAAGGTTTATACCATCCAGGGAATTGGAGAAAATTGGTAGACTATGGTTGTGGAACCCTAGGTGACATGGGCGTGCATATTTTTGACACACCCTACAACGCCTTAGCCTTAGATGTGCCCCGCACTATAACGAATGAGTGCAGGGAACCGAACGGTTTTGGGTTTCCTGAAAACAATAGCGTTACCTACGAATTTCCTGGCACACCTTACACGGCCGAAAACCTAAAATGGGTTTGGTCAGATGGGCCAGGAGCACCGAATATTCATGAGGACCTAAAACTACCTAATGCTTCGGAAATTACAAGCGTAAACACAGAGACCAAGGAAGCATCTGTTGAAGAAAAAATGTCCTTAGAAACAAAAGCTAGTGGACCGGGAACACTCCCAGAACAAGGCGCTATGTTCATTGGCGACAAGGGACGTTTGTTATTACCACATTTCATGCAGTTACCAACAAAAATAGTGGATGGCGTATATGTAGATATTTCCAAAGAAATTGCAGCAATAGGCATAGAAAATAATATGGGCGACCCCATACGTAATTATGATTCGGAAGGCCCAAAACATTACCATCAATTTGTAGATGCCTGCTTAGGCACAGATGAGTGCACCGCTCCCTTCTCTTATGCATCTAAATTAACGGAGACGATACTTTTAGGAGTAATCGCAAACCGCTTCCCTAACCAAACCTTGAACTGGGACAGCAGCAATGCAAAATTTACCGAAGAAGAGGCCAACAACTTTCTAGAGGGAGATTACAGAGATTTTTAACCAACTAAACTATGGCGACAGACTTACTTGCTCATAAGTATTAATTTAAGCCACCTTAAAGGTGGCTTTTTTATGAGTATATTGATATGTACTAAATAGCAAAATAGCTTCTCGACTATGCAATCACTTAGTAACCGTTTTTCTAATACACACATCACACTTCTTTTTATCATTTTACAAGGGGTATCTTGTACTCAACAAACAATCCCATTAGTAGAAATAAAGCCAAAAAATTCTATCGCACTGATAGGAAATAATCTTGGCTCACGAATGTTGAACTATGGCTATTTTGAAACGGAAATGCACCTGCGATTCCCTAATGACTCCCTAACCATACGAAATATGTGTGACGGAGGTGACACCCCAGGATTTAGGCCACACTCCTCACGTAAAACCCCATGGGCGTTTCCGGGCGCTGAAAAATTTCAGACAGAATTGGCAAAAACCTCTGGAAGCGAGGGCATATATGAATATCCAGATGAGTGGCTCAGCCGTGTAAAAGCGGATATCATTATAGGATTTTTTGGCTACAACGAATCTTTTGAAGGACCATCGGGATTAGAGAATTTCGGAAACGAACTAGAAGCATTTATACAGCATACCAAAAATCAAACATATAACGGGTCTAGTAATCCACAACTCGTCCTGATTTCTCCAATAGCCTTTGAAGACCGTTCAGATGATTATGACCTTCCTAACGGAGTACAAGAAAATAAAAACCTAGCTTTATACACAGAAACTATAAAAACCGTTGCCCTCAAAAATCAAATTCCTTTTATAAATGTGTTTGAACCAAGCGCCAAATGGTTTATCAAAGAAGACCTCACTATTGATGGCTCTCAACTGAACAACAGCGGATATAAAAAGTTTTCAAACTATATTGTCAACGTTTTAACTGGGGATAAAAAAACAAAAATCGAAGATAGGCGCACTGCCTTAAATGAAGCGGTAAACGAAAAGAATTTCTTTTGGCACAACGATTATAAAATCCCTAACGGTGTTCATGTAAACGGGCGTAGACATGCTCCTTTTGGTCCCGACAACTACCCTTATGAGATACGAAAAATAAGACAAATGACAGCTATTAGGGACACCGCTATCTGGGCAACCCTGAAGCAACAATATTACGATATAAAGCTGGCCGATAGTAAAACCATAGCACTACCACCTGTGGAGACCAATTACAACTTAGGTGATTCTGATGACCCAGCAGGATACCTATACGGTGCGGATGCCATAAATACCCTAACTGTGCCAAAAGGGTACAAAATAGAACTTTTCGCATCAGAAACTGAGTTTCCAGATTTGGCAAATCCGGCACAGCTTTCTTTCGACAATCAAGGAAGGCTATGGGTAGCTACGCTTCCCTCCTATCCGCATTACAAGCCTGGCGATGCCAGACCTAACGATAAATTACTAATATTAGAAGACACTGATAGCGACGGAAAAGCAGATAAACAAACCGTGTTTGCAGACAAGCTTCACTTACCAATTGGTTTTGAGTTTTCTCCGGAGGGAGTTTACATCAGCCAAGGTACCAATCTAAAATTATTCACCGATACGGATGGAGATGACAAAGCGGATAAAATTGAAATTATTCTCAGTGGTTTTGATGATCACGACACCCATCATGCTATTTCTGCTTTTTGTGCAGACCCTTCCGGTGCATTATATATGGCAGAAGGTGTATTTCTTCACACCAATGTAGAAACATCCTATGGCCCGGTCAGGGCTACGAACGGTGGATTCTACAGATATAATCCGCAAAGAAAAAAATTGGATAGGATGATGCAAGTCAGCATCCCGAATCCTTGGGGAATTGCTTTTGACGAATGGGGACAGGATTTCTTCCTTCACACCTCTGGCCCTACCACGCAATGGATGATGCCAAGTACCTTAAAATCGATTTACGGTGTCGCGTCCCCTTTAACAGCCAACTTAATTGAGGAGAAACAACGTGTACGACCAACATCCGGGTTGGAATTTGTATCCAGTAGCCATTTTCCTGATAATGTTCAAGGAGATATGTTACTTGGAAATACTATAGGATTCCTAGGGATAAAACAACATCAAATGCAAGAGGATGGTACAGGCTATAAAACAAAGTATCGTCAGGATTTAATTAGTGGAAGCGATAAAAGCTTTAGACCGGTAGATTTAGAGTTTGCGCCAGATGGCTCGCTTTATTTGGCGGACTGGTACAATGTACTTATCGGTCATATGCAACACAATGCAAGAGATCCGTTACGTGACCACGCCCATGGAAGAATATACAGAATCACATATCCATCTAGGCCATTGGTTACTCCCGCTCAAATAGCTGATGCTAGTATTGATGTGCTTTTGGACAACCTTAAACTACCCGAGTATAGAACACGGTACCGAACCAAAAGGGAATTACGTGGAAGAAATTCAGAAGAAGTAGCATCAAAATTAAAGATTTGGGTAACAAATTTGGATCCCGAACACAAAAACTTTGAACACCAGCGTTTGGAAGCCTTATGGATTTCTTGGGGACTGAACAAGATTGATGCAGAATTACTTCAACAGACCTTGCAATCACAGGACCACAGGGTTCGGGCAGCTTCGGTTCGTGCATTGCGCTATATGGGGCATCAAGTTCCAAATAATTTGGAACTACTAAAAACAGCGGCTGAAGATACTCATGGCAGAGTACGATTAGAAGCCATAACCGCAGCTTCTTGGATGGACGCAGAGAAAGGAATGCAGATATTGAATATTGCTGAAAAACAACCACAAGACGAGTGGATAGCAGATTCTTTTCACTTTGCAAAAACCAGACTGACCAACAGTTTTCTTCCTAAAGAAAAAAAAGTGCTATTGGCTACACATCTAAAAGGTGAATATTTAGAAACCTTCGCAAAAGGAAAAAAAATCTACCAACGCGAAGGCTATTGCATCACTTGCCATCAAGAAAGTGGCGCTGGACTGCAAGCGTCAGGGTTTCCAACATTGATAGGTCAAGATTGGGTAATGGGGAGTGAGGAGCGCCTTATAAAACTAACCTTAAACGGCCTCTATGGCCCAATGAGCGTAATGGGGAACCAATACCAGGGTCAGGTGCCTATGATGGCTTTTAAAGGATTGCTTAACGATGAGGAAATAGCTCAGGTACTTACGTATGTCAGAAACGCTTTTGGTAATAAGGCATCTATTATCAATCCAAATAAAGTAAAACAAATACGAGAAGCCACAAAAGACAAAAAGGGCTTCTACACCCCAGATGAACTTTTAAAACAGTATCCTTTAGAGTAATTAGAAATAACAAACCTATGTATTCCTAAATACTAGGCAGCACCCTGATTGGAACAACCATAATTATTCCCGTTGGTGTTTAGAAATAGAACGCTGAAGAATCATGCCTATGATGGCCAGATTGGAAAAGCGAAAACTGAATACCAAAGTCATACCCTGCCATGTACCTGATTCGCTAGGCATCATAGCACCCAATAGAGAGGACGATATTGCAGAGGTTTTAAAGCATTGAAAACTATCGACTTAAAGGCTTCAATTCTATTGAACCCTATTTGAGGCTGTATCGTTTAACTGGTGGAGACTGGCAATTATACGGAGACTCTGAACTTAATAAATGAAGCTATGTAAATACCACAAACCCAAGGTTAAAATTATACAGATACAATAAGCCAATGCTAAAAGAATCCTAATCTTGTACAGGCCTATTTTAAAAATACTATTTTTGAAAAAAAATAACCTTGTATAGGACAGTTTTAGGAATCGTATCCCTACTTTTTACCAGTATATTGGTTGCACAAGACCAGCCAGAGGAAGCCAAACAAATAAACATTGTTTACGGCGCCAACTTCACCAAAAACGAAAAGGAATATCCGGGTGCATCTATCTTCAGTAAAGATGAACGACAGGTCCAATTTGAGCATCAAGGCGCAGACCTTTGGTGCGATGTAGCCATTTTTTTTCAAAAGGAAAACAGACTGGAAGCTAGAGGTAATGTGGTACTGAAACAGGGTGACTCGATAGAAATGACGAGTCAAAAAATCGACTACAAAGGGGATATCAAATTGGCTAAAGCATGGGGTAATGTGGTGCTAACCAATTCGGACATGACCCTAAAAACGGATACGTTACGCCTAGACAGAGAAAAGCAAGAGGCTTATTACCAAGATTATGGAACAGTAATTGATTCTGCAAATATCTTAACCAGCAAAGTTGGACGGTATTTTATGGAACGAAAAAAGTACCAATTTCTGGATAGTGTTCATATAAACAACCCAGAATACATATTGGACTCTAAACAGCTTGATTATTACACAAACTCCAAAAATGCCTATATGTATGGGCCTTCTACCATTGTTGGTGAGACCTATAAAATATATTGTGAACGTGGCTTTTACGACACTAAAGTAGAAAGTGGTTATGGTATTAAAAATACTAGGGTAGATTATAACGATCGCATCATGGAAGGCGATAGCGTTTATTTTAATAAAGTGCGGGAATTCGCCTCGGCAACAAATAACATCACCGTAACGGACACCATAAACCAAGGCATAGTGAGAGCCCATTATGCCGAAGTACATAAAGCAAAGGATTCCTTATTCGCAACAAAAAGGGCCGTATCCATTCTAGTTCAGGAACAAGATTCGCTCTACGTACATGGCGATACGCTTATGATTACGGGTAAACCTGACGAACGTATCACGCGTGCCTTTAGGAATGCAAAATTCTTTAAGACCGATTTAAGTGGAAAATGTGATTCGATTCATTCCGAAGAAAAAACAGGAATCACCCAACTAATTACGAACCCGATACTTTGGAACGGCGAAAACCAAATGACAGGTGATAGCATTCATTTAATATCAAACAGACAAACCGAAAAGCTAGATTCCCTTAAAGTGTTGAATAATGCCTTTATTATTTCCCTGGACAGTATAGGTATGGAAGGCTTTAACCAGGCCAAGG
>JBLHNI010000165.1:0-7302 GCA_047650615.1 Maribacter sp. | reverse complement strand
AAATAAAAGTAGATTCCTTTTTGGGCGAAACTATTTTGAAGGTCTACAAGGCACCAGAATTTGATATGCTCACCGAAACTCAGCTACAAGTACTGTTTTCCAAGGATTTTACAGTGGCCAAGGAAAATAACAGGATGGCATACCAGCTAAATGAAATGCTTGAAGGCCATAACCATAGTATGCTCACTTCTGCAACTTTACCCGGAACCGTGCAATTGACTCCCTCGGGAAAACTCATTATTTTGATGAAAGACGGACAAACTACTGGAGGGTATCCACGTATTTTACAATTATCGGATAAGGCTATAGCCATTTTAGCCCAGAAAAGACAAGGCGCTACAATCTCTTTTAAATTAGTTTAGTCCAACTTTTTATACACCTCCTCAAATGGCACTCTAAATCGTGGCCCGTAGATTCCTGTTTCTTCTCTTTTGCCACAGGCAACTACCATATTTATTTCTGCGCCTGTTGGTAGCTTTAAAATCGACTTCACTATTTTCGTATCGCTACCTTCCATCGGGCAGGTATCATAGCCAATTGCGGCCATACTAGTCATAAAATTTTGAGCCGCTAGGCCGGCACTTTTGTGTGCTACAATCCGCATATCTGAGTTACGTACTTGTCTGTATATAGGTTTAAATAATCCGATACATTGGAAAACGACATACTTCAACGCACCAAGAATACCGAGAAAATCGATATAGATTGACGGTATTAGTTTTTGGTAATAGTTCAGGGCAAAAGTTTCTCTTTTGGTATATTCGGCCTTCTCTTTAGTTCCATATTGCGATTTCAGGAAAGCTACGTTAGCTTTCGCCCGCTTGCGCCATAAATCTTTTCTAGCTACTATTACGACCAATTGTTGTGCGGTTTTGGCCGCATTCTGACCTAAACAGGCGGTGGTCATTTTCTTTAAAAGTGTTGGATTGGTAATTTGATAGAATTCCCACAGTTGTAGGTTACTGCTCGTAGGTGCCAATACCGCATTGGCAATACACTGTTTTACTTTTTCATCGTCTAGTGCAAGATCAGATTTGAATATGCGTACAGATCTTCTAAACTGTATGGCTTCGGTTACTTTTTTTTCCATGGTTATTGAGATGGTATTATACACGCGAAAATAACCATTATGCATTCTTATTCTTTATCCGCTAGATAATTTTATGTACTATTGTTTATGGAAGGATATAAAAACAGAATCAATACGGTCATTATTATTTCGGATACGGAATGATATAGCTTTTTAATTGATTTAAAAAACGGGTATCAGATTTGATTGATACTCGTTTTTTATGCTTTAAACCTAAAATTTAAAGAATATGATTTTTATTGAATATGATATAAATTGAATTGTTATATGTATGATTATCAGCATTTTGAATTGATTTTAATAAAATTGAATTTGAATTAGCATTTCGTATTTTAGTTAAAAGGGAATTTAAACTTTTATCTTTGAAACAGAGCGATAAACGAAGCATACTAGAATACAAATATGGAATTGAATAAGCACAGTAAAAACGTAACACAAGACCCAACGCAGCCAGCATCACAAGCAATGCTTTATGCTATCGGTTTAACGGAGGAGGACTTGAAGAAACCATTGATAGGTATAGGTAGTACAGGATATGAAGGAAACCCTTGTAATATGCACCTTAATGATTTGGCGCAAGAGGTAAAAACCGGTATCAATGATAGTGGATTGATAGGTCTTGTTTTTAATACTATTGGAGTAAGTGACGGTATTTCAATGGGTACTTACGGTATGCGTTATTCATTACCATCAAGAGACATTATTGCAGATTCTATGGAAACTGTGGTGCAGGCTATGAATTACGATGGTTTGGTAACTGTTGTTGGCTGTGATAAAAATATGCCAGGAGCCCTTATGGCTATGATTCGTTTAGATAGGCCATCTATTATGGTATATGGTGGAACCATTGCTTCGGGTTGCTTCAAGGACAAAAAGTTAGATGTGGTATCTGCTTTTGAAGCTTGGGGCGAGAAAGTAGCAGGTACCATGAGTGAAGAAGATTATAAAGGAGTGATACAAAACGCCTGCCCAGGTGCAGGTGCTTGTGGTGGTATGTACACGGCAAATACAATGGCTTCTGCAATTGAAGCGTTAGGTATGGCAATGCCTTATAATTCATCTAATCCTGCAATAGGTAAAGAAAAGCAGTTTGATGCCATTAATTCTGGAAAAGCGATTCGAAACCTTTTAGAAAATGATATCAAACCAAGTGATATTATTACGCGTAAATCAATGGAAAATGCGGTTCGCCTGTTGACCTTATTAGGAGGTTCTACGAATGCGGTACTGCACTTTTTAGCAATAGCAAAAGCTGCTGATATTGAATTTAAATTAGATGATTTTCAAAAAATAAGTGATACAACTCCATTTTTAGCAGATTTAAAGCCAAGTGGTAAATTCTTAATGGAAGATTTACACCGTGTTGGAGGAACCCCCGCAGTAATGAAGTTTATGCTTGAAAATGGAATGTTGCATGGTGATTGTCTTACCATAACAGGTAAAACAATTGCAGAAAATTTGGCAGAAGTGCCAGGTTTAATTGAAAATCAGCAGGTGATCAAGCCATTGAGTAACCCAATTAAGGCTACTGGGCATTTAAGAATTTTGTACGGTAACCTTGCCACCGAAGGTGCTGTAGCTAAAATTACAGGAAAAGAAGGTACATATTTTTCAGGTCCAGCTAAAGTTTATGAGGGTGAATTTTTAGCCAATGACGGTATAGGAAGAGGTGAAGTTAAAAAAGGAGACGTAGTTGTTATACGTTATGAAGGGCCTAAAGGAGGTCCTGGAATGCCCGAAATGCTTAAACCAACTTCAGCTATTATGGGCGCAGGACTTGGAAAGGAAGTTGCATTGATTACAGATGGTCGTTTCTCTGGTGGAACCCACGGTTTTGTGGTGGGTCATGTATGTCCTGAGGCTCAAGAAGGTGGCTTAATAGGTCTTTTAGAAGACGGAGATATCATAACAATAGATGCTGATAAAAATCAAATTTCAGTAAATTTAACGGATGCCGAAATAGCATCTAGAAGAAAAAACTGGAAGCAACCAGATTTGAAAGTAACAAGGGGAAGTTTATATAAATTCGCAAGAACTGTCTCGTCTGCCTCAACAGGGTGTGTAACAGATGAGTTTTAATCAATAGTCATTACCGAGCAGGGCTGCGGTATTTTATGTCAATAAGTTATTAGGGACTTTAGACCCATTCAATACTTTAACCGAAGTTGAATTATGCAAACAGTAAAAGAAAAAAAAACGGCAACGAAGACTAAAAAGACGATAACAATATCTGGTGCGGAAGCCATTATCCATTGTCTATTGGCAGAGGGTGTGGATTTGTTATATGGCTATCCAGGTGGTGCCATTATGCCAGTTTATGATGAGTTGTACAAGTTTCAAGACAAATTAACCCACATATTGGTGCGTCACGAGCAAGGGGCTACGCATGCCGCTCAAGGGTATGCTCGAGTATCCGGTAGGGTAGGTGTAGCCATGGCTACTTCTGGGCCAGGAGCTACAAACTTGGTAACCGGTCTAGCTGATGCACAAATAGATTCTACGCCATTGGTTTGTATTACAGGGCAAGTGCCAAGGCATTTATTAGGATCTGATGCCTTTCAGGAAACCGATATTATCGGAATATCTACCCCTGTTACCAAATGGAACTATCAGATTACCACAGCCGCTGAGATTCCAAAAATTATGGCGAAAGCCTTCTATATTGCTAAATCGGGTCGTCCAGGCCCTGTATTAGTAGATATCACAAAAAACGCTCAGTTCGAGGAATTTGAATTTTCTTATGAAAAATGTACCGGTGTACGGAGTTATAATCCTACACCTAAGCCTAGTGAGGAAGCCATTGCTGCTGCTGCCGAACTTATTAATTCGGCCAAAAAACCATTTATCGTTTGGGGGCAAGGGGTTATTTTAGGGAAAGCGGAAGAACAACTGAAGGCCTTAGTCGAAAAAGCAGGGATTCCTGCAGCATGGACTATAATGGGCGCTTCAGCATTGGATACCGCACATCCACTCAATGTTGGTATGGTGGGTATGCACGGGAACTATGGTCCAAACTTATTGACAAACGAGTGCGATGTACTCATTGCCATTGGTATGCGCTTTGATGATAGGGTTACTGGCAGGTTAGAGGATTATGCCACTCAAGCCAAAGTGATTCACTTTGAAATTGATCCAGCAGAAATTCATAAGAATGTACATGCAGATGTTGCCGTTTTAGGAGATGCAAAAGAGTCTTTAGAACTTATACTTCCTCTTGTTCACGCAAATTCCCATGAGGCTTGGCACAATGTATTCAAGGAAAAATATCAAATCGAATTCGATACGGTCATTAAAAACGATATTTACCCTACCAAAGAGGGTTTGACCATGGGGGAGGTAATTGAAGAAATCAATATCGCATCAGGTCATAAAGCGGTCATCGTTACCGATGTGGGACAACATCAGATGATAGGTTGTAGGTATGCTAAGTTTAATCAGTCTAAAAGTAATATCACTTCTGGCGGATTAGGAACGATGGGCTTTGCCCTTCCGGCTGCCATAGGTGCTAAAATGGGTGCCATGGACCGTGAAGTTGTAGCGGTTATAGGCGATGGTGGTTATCAAATGACGATACAGGAATTAGGTGTTATTTTTCAACACAAGGTTCCCGTGAAAATTGTAGTCTTGAATAATGACCACTTGGGCATGGTGCGGCAATGGCAAGAGCTTTTCTTTGAGAAGCGTTATGCATCAACAGTGATGGTAAATCCTGATTTTGTAAAAATTGCGGAGGGGTATCACATAGAAGCAAAAAGGGTAAGTGAACGTAAAGATTTAAAGGAAACGGTACAGAAAATGATGGCTTCAAAAGAACCTTACTTTCTTGAAGTAAAGGTAGAACAGGAAGGCAATGTCTTTCCTATGATTCCTTCTGGTGCTTCGGTTTCTGAAATCAGGTTGCAGTAGGTAAGGGTTTATTTTCTCTGATTTGTCAGTTCAAGCGGAGTCTAGAATTGGTATTTAGATCACATTATTATTTAGGTGTTTACACCACTTAAAAGAGATAGAAGAAAAAATTTAATGGAAGACGCTAACATACTAAATACACCCATTATCCATTCGGAGATAGAACGTAAATCTAAAGAAATAGGGTTTACAATGCCGTCGGATGTCTATATCGGCACGTTCTTAAAAACCTTGGTTTCTAGTAAGCCAGCGGGACGGTTTTTGGAGTTGGGAACGGGTATTGGCTTGTCTCTTTCTTGGATCATAGATGGGATGGATTCAAATTCCACGTTGATTACGGTTGATAATGACCAGGAGCTAATTGATATAGCAAAACAGTATTTTGGCAAGGATACAAGGATAGAAATCGTTTGTGAAGACGGTACAAGTTGGATTAAGAACTATGCAGGGGAAATCTTTGATTTAATTTTTGCAGACGCTTGGCCAGGAAAATATAGTGAAATAGAAGAAATACTGGACTTGATTAGCGTAGGAGGATTTTATATTATAGATGATATGACAGCTCAGCCCAATTGGCCAGAAGGACATAATAAGAACGTTGATAGATTAGTTTCCTATTTGGAAAGTAGAACAGATTTTAATTTGACTAAGATGAATTGGTCAACGGGATTGATTGTTGCGGTAAAAATAAAGTAAGAATAATGTCATGCTAACTACAATGAAATAGTTTTTATACTCAGGTAGTTAGGGCTGATACTAGTAAAATTAGAGAATGGAAAAAAAATGGTTTACCATGTCGGTATATTCCGAAAACAACGTTGGATTATTGAATAGAATATCTGGAATATTCTTAAAGCGACATATTAATATAGAGAGTTTAAATGTTTCAAAATCAGAGATCGATAATGTTTCGAAATTTACCATCGTAATATACACTACGGATGAATGGGTACAGAACATTGTAGGTCAGATAGAAAAGCAGATAGAGGTCATAAAAGCATTCTATCATACGGATGATGAAACTATTTATCAAGAATCTGCTTTGTTTAAAATAGCCTCAGACCTACTTTTCGATGAACGTCAGATTCAGAATATCATTAAGGATAGTAATTCTCAGATCGTTACGGTGGCACGCGATTTTTTTGTGCTTGCTAAAAGCGGTAGAAGAAACGAAATAGATGAGATGTATGAGAAATTCAAGCCCTTTGGCATCATGCAGTTCGTGCGTTCTGGTCGCATAGCCGTCTCAAAGGAAGAAATGCAGATATCAGCCTTATTGAAAGAATTTCAACAGTAATAAATATAAGTTAATTAGTAAAACTAAAGCTGAACTATTTCGGCATAAAAATTAAAACAGCATACAAAATGGCAAATTATTTTAATACACTATCCCTAAGAGATCAATTGACCCAGCTAGGTAAATGTAGATTTATGGAGTCCTCAGAATTCTCTGATGGTGTAACTGCCTTAAAAGGAAAGAAAATAGTCATCATTGGCTGTGGTGCTCAAGGTTTGAACCAAGGTTTAAACATGAGGGATTCTGGTTTAGATATTTCCTATACACTTCGTGATGCAGCTATTAAAGAAAAACGACAGTCGTTTATAAATGCCTCTGAAAACGGATTTATTGTGGGAACCTATAATGAACTGATTCCAAGTGCAGATTTGGTCATCAATCTTACGCCGGACAAACAACATACCGCTGTAGTGACCGCTGTAATACCTTTAATGAAGAAGGGTGCAACATTATCCTACTCTCATGGGTTTAATATTGTTGAAGAAGGCACGCAGGTTCGTAAAGATTTGACGGTGATTATGGTAGCACCAAAGAGTCCTGGTTCTGAAGTTCGGGAAGAATACAAGCGGGGTTTTGGAGTGCCTACCCTAATTGCGGTACACCCAGAAAATGATCCAGAGGGTAAGGGATTAGCACAGGCAAAAGCATATGCAGCTGGTACTGGTGGGCATAAAGCTGGTGTATTGGAATCGTCTTTTGTTGCCGAGGTTAAATCTGATTTAATGGGAGAGCAGACTATTCTTTGTGGTTTGTTACAAACAGGATCTATCCTTTGTTTTGATAAGATGATAGAAAAAGGAATGGATGCTGGTTATGCTTCTAAATTGATTCAATATGGATGGGAAACCATTACAGAGGGCATGAAATACGGTGGTATTACGCATATGATGGACCGTCTTTCAAACCCTTCAAAAATTAAGGCATTTGAATTATCTGAAGAATTAAAAGATATTATGCGTCCGTTATTTCAAAAGCATATGGACGACATCATGACAGGTCATTTTTCTAA
>JBLHNI010000164.1:0-7368 GCA_047650615.1 Maribacter sp. | reverse complement strand
GCGCAATTTTTTGCAGGTACGGCATTAACTTTGGATGCGCCAATTGATTTTTCAGAATCAAATAGTATTGGTGTAAAAGTATATTCTCCAAAGAGCGGAATACCCATAAAACTCCGTTTGGAGAACGAAGATAATTCGGTAGGGATAGAAGTTGACATGAATACAACAACACTAAATGAATGGGAGGAGTTGGTCTATGATTTTAGTAATGTGGATACATCGGCAGAGTTTGTTAGAGTTATTGTATTTTTTGAATTCATACCAGGTTTGCCGGGAGACGGAAGCACGTATTACTTTGATGACATACAAATCATAAATTAAAAGCATATTTGCTATGAAAAAGTTTTCAAATATAATTTTAGGGCTAACCATTACTTTTTTTCTTACTTCATGTCAAGAAGAGGAACCTACGCTAGATACAATCTTAGTGCCAACAAATTTAGTTGTAAGTGCTATAGTTGAAGGAGATCAGTCCGGAAATATATCGGTAACTCCAAGTGCCGATAATGCATTTAATTTTCATGTTATTTTTACTCCAGGGGCAGACCCAAAGGTAATTAATGCAGGACAAACTGCTACATTTCGTTTTACAAGATCTGGACAATACAGCGCGCCAATAACCTTAGTTGCTTTTGGTAAAGGTGGTATTAGTTCTAGTGTAACAGAAATTATAGACTTGGACGTTAGGTTATTTTTGGATGATGTAACTAAACAGCTTATCGCGGGAGACGGAACTAAGAGATGGGTTTGGGATAGGACAGAAGCTAGCCATTTTGGAGTTGGACCTTTGACCAATAATTTCCCTGAGTTTTTTAGTGCAGCTCCAAATGAGTTAAATCCATGTGTATATGATGATGTCTTAGTATTTAGTTATGATGACCAAGATAATTATACATATCAACTAGAACCGGGTACAGATAATTTGAGTTTTATCAATTGGACGGATGTTAATCGGTTTTTTCCAGATGCCACACCACAGCAGTTTGTTGATGAATGTAGAGATATTTCATCACAAGCAACCTTTACGAGTTCATTTGTTGTTTTGGATAATGCAGATGGGAGTAGAGTTCTAGATGTAGGAACAAGTTTTTTAAGTTACTGGGCTGTTATCCCAGGACAATATGAAATTATTGAATTATCTGCAAATAGGTTGGCAGTGAGAGGCATAAGTGATCCTTTTAATGGTGATGGACCACTATATTGGTATAGTGTTTTTATTCCTGAAGATCTGGTTACAGAAGAGGAGTCTGTATTTAATACCTTGGTTTGGTCAGATGAGTTTGATGTTGACGGAGCTCCAAACACGGCAAATTGGGGATATGATTTAGGTACAGGCGATAATGGTTGGGGAAATAACGAATCTCAATCCTATACTAGCGATACTAGTAACGTTATAGTAGAAGATGGTTTATTAAAAATCACTGCGATTAATGACGGCGGTAACTATACATCTGCACGAATTCAAAGTCATACAAAACAAGAGTTTACCTATGGCAGGGTAGAGGCGCGTGCCAAACTGCCTACCGGTGGCGGCACTTGGCCAGCTATTTGGATGTTAGGAGCGGATTTTGAGACCAATATTTGGCCTGCCGCAGGCGAGGTAGATATTATGGAACATAGAGGTAATGAACAAGATGTAATTCACGGTTCTACACATGATCCTAATAACTTTGCAGGAGATGCAAGAACCAGTACTACTGTAAACGAAGGAGCTTCTGAAGCGTTTCATCTTTACAGTATAGAATGGACTGAAACAGAAATTAAATTTTTCGTAGATGATGTAGAGTATCATTCAGTAACGAATAATGATTCTTTACCTTTCAACAAAGACTTTTTCTTTATTCTAAATGTAGCCATGGGCGGTACTTTTGGGGGTGAGATTGACCCAGTATTTACAGAATCCACTATGGAGGTAGATTATATTAGAATCTACCAATAGTAGGATTTATAGTTGAGTTTTTAGTTTTAGCTGTTAAAGACCAGTATAATTTTTACTGGTCTTTTTTATATTTGTTAATTAGTTTCTTTTAAATTATCTTCCAAGATAAGCAAACCAACCAAATATGAAATCTTCTGACACTGCCCTTCAAATGAATAAATCGTACACTGTATTAATCAGTTTGATTGTTGCATTAGGAGGGTTTTTATTAGGTTTTGATAGTGCCGTTATTTCTGGGGCTATCAAGGGCATAACTGTCTATTTTGAGATGACAGATGCTATGCTTGGCTTTGCTGTGGGGTGCGTTGTTTTTGGAGCTATGGCAGGTAATCTACTTGCCGGGCCGCTTGCAGATAAATTTGGCAGAAAGAAAGTGCTAATCGCAGTTGCTGCACTCTTTACTGTTTCAGCAACATGGTCAGCTATGGCTACGGGTTATAATGAATTTATTATCGCCAGGATTATTGGTGGTATTGGAATTGGTGGAGCAATATTGATTGCGCCTATTTATATTGCAGAAATCGCACCATCAAAATTACGAGGAAGCTTGGTTTCCTTTAACCAATTAAACATCGTTATTGGTATCTCGGTAGCTTATTTTTCGAACTATTTTTTAGTAAACATGGAAGGCGATAGTTGGCGCTGGATGCTTGGTGTTGAGGCAATACCAGCTTTAATTTATTTTCTAGCCTTATTTACGGTGCCTAGAAGCCCAAGATGGTTGATACAACGATTGAATAAAGTAGAATTGGCTCGTGTAGTATTAATGAAAATTGGGGGTGAGCAATATGCGGAAACAACAATTATAGAAATTCAAAAAGGAGTTGATAAAAAAGAACCTAAGGGGAAATTAGCTGATATTTTTCAAAGTAAATATTCCGTTATTATGGTAATTGCCTTAGGTGTTGCCTTTTTTCAACAAATTACGGGTATTAATGCTGTTTTCTATTATGCTCCTACTATTTTTGAGCAAGCTGGAGGGAGCACAGATTCTTCTTTTTTACAAGCAATAGTTGTCGGTTTAACAAATCTTGTATTTACTTTAGTAGCTATTTGGTTAATAGACCGGTTGGGAAGAAAACCTTTATTACTTATTGGCTCTAGTTTTATGACGATAGCATTGCTAATGGCTGCTTTTGCCTTTAATAATGCTACTTATGAGTTTAATGAGGATACGCTTGCAAAGGTTGAAAGTGTAGAAATTAGAACACTGCTTTCAGATTTAAACGGGCAATCTTTTGAAAGTCAAGGAGTACTTTTTGAAGCTATTGAACAGAAATTAGATGATGCGCAATTTCTCGACTTTAAACGAAATCAAATTTCAAATTTCATACAAATAAATGCAACCTTGGTACTCATTGCAATTTTATTGTATGTAGCATCTTTTGCCATTTCTTTGGGACCTGTAATGTGGGCTTTACTTTCTGAAGTATTTCCAACTAAAATAAAAGGTATTGCAATTTCAGTTGTGGGATTCTTCAACTCACTGGTTAGTTTTTCTGTTACTCAAATATTCCCATGGGAACTTTCTAATTTAGGCCCAACTCTAACCTTTGGCATTTATGCCCTATTTTCTTTCTTAGCAATCCTATTTATTCAAAAATTTGTTATAGAAACTAAAGGAAAATCCTTAGAAGAAGTAGAAGAAATGCTTGTTAGAAAATAAAAATACAGAGGTCAGTAGTTAGTTACTTATAAATTCTCTTTGGTATTTTACCTGTGCGTTAACCATTCTGACCATTAGGTTATTGAATATTGTTTTCTTTTTCTGTGACCTGTTGAGTCTATAACAGAATTGGTTAAAATACCTGTCTATATTATTTTCCCTCACCCAAGAGTATGTTGTTCTTATCTAAGACTTCACTTGATGTATCATAGTGTGAAGTACCTTGAAGTTCATTCCTTTGTTACTTTCTATCTGATTGATGTTATAGGCTTTTGCTATGGGCCTATATCCACGCCATTTGTCTATTTTCACATTGGCTTCTCGGCTTATGTGGTTCACAAATATGTATTGTAGGGATTCTGCCGAGAAGTCCGCGATACGCATAGCATACCTTCTTTTAACTTTCCCTTGTTTTGTTAGCTCAACGGCCGTGACCGCCTTCTTCTTTTTTCCTTTGTAGCTCCGGCCTATTCTACCGGGGTCTTTTCTGCCCAGTACAAACTCGTCCACGTGGACCTCGCCGTCCATGGCATGCTTGCCGCTTGAGGACATAGCTTCCCTGACTTTCATCATAAAAAGATGTGCTGTCTTTTCTCTAACACCATAGCGGACAGTCATATAACTGGCAGATAAACGTTTAGTTGTAGTGACCATTTCAAAACAGATGAAAAAAGCTTTCCTGAACCCAAACTTTACCTTGTGAAATAGAGTGTTAGCTGTAGCCGACTCCTTGTGGTTACAAATATTGCATTGTCTAGCAAAATCATCCTTTACTTGACAAGCAGTATGGTTACATCTAGTACATTTATAACCAATACTGTTCTTTAGCCCAGCTAGCTATTGTTTGCAATCAAGGTCTGTTTCGAACCAATCGCAGAACTCTAGAAGATTTTGACCCTTAAATATGTCCATAATTCGATATATTTACTGCTTATTAAAAATAAGCATTTAACTACTGAGCTCTGTAAACAAGTATTCAGGAATTTGCAACGCTATTGTAACGAAATAAATTCAAAATATTAAATAACCGATTATAGTATTTTAACGATGGATTATATTAAAATAAACAATGAAGGTTTTTATAAAATAGAAAATAGCGACTCCCTCCGCCCCTTCTTTATGAGTATTGTTAGTGATTCTGATCATTGGATGTTCATATCCAGTAACGGCGGATTGACGGCAGGGAGAAAGAATAGTGATTACGCTTTGTTTCCATATTATACAGACGATAAGATTACCGAGGCAGCCGATATTACAGGAAATAAAACTATTTTGGTCATAGAATCTGAAGGAAAAAAAAGAGTCTGGGAACCATTTTCTGACAGATATACTGGTGTTTATGAGTGTACTAGAAACCTTTATAAAAGTGAGTATGGCAATAAGGTAATGTTCGAGGAAATAAACCACGACTTGGGACTTACGTATCAATGTGAATGGAATTCAAGTATACAATTCGGTTTTATAAAAAAGAGCACACTTATTAACGGAAATACGGAAAATAGTACCGTTAAGCTTTTGGATGGTATTCAGAACATAGTACCCTATGGAGTGGAGCCCAACCTTCAGCAAGCCTCAAGTAATTTGGTAGATGCATACAAGAAGAGCGAACTTATAAAGGAGTCTGGTTTAGGAATTTTTTCTCTAAGTGCTATAATAGTAGATAAAGCAGAACCTAGTGAAGCGCTAAAGGCGAATGTAGTATGGTCTATAGGTCTATCGAATTCTAAGAAGTTATTATCTTCCTTACAGCTGAATGCATTCAGAAAAACAGGAAGTGTTTCGGAAGAAATGGATATTAGAGCAGAGAAAGGTGCTTATTTTTCCGTTTCAGAAATTCAACTAGAAGCTAAGGCTAAAAAAGAGTGGATGTTGATTACTGATGTTAATCAAGGTCCCGCTGCCGTTGTCGATTTATCTGAACGAATAAAAAACGACAAAAACCTTAGGGAAGCCATACTGGAAGATATTGAGCTCGGCACAAAGAATCTATTGAAACTAACAACTGCCGCCGACGGCAAACAAATCACCGCTGATAAACGAAGAAATACAAGGCACTATGCCAACGTACTTTTTAATATTATGCGAGGGGGTATTTTTGATGATAATTATACCATAGAAAAACAGGATTTCATCAGGTATATAAACAAAGCCAATAAAGAAGTATTTACCCATAACAAATCTATATTGGTGGGCTTGCCAGAAACTATTCAATTGCCGAAATTAAAGGAATTGGCATGGGAAAGTAAGGATAGAAATTTTAGTCGTTTATGTTTTGAATATCTGCCTTTGAAGTTTAGTCGAAGACATGGAGACCCGAGTAGACCTTGGAATAAATTCTCTATAAATACTAGAAATGAGGTAGACGGTTCAAAAGTGCTTGATTACCAAGGTAATTGGAGAGATATTTTTCAAAATTGGGAAGCATTGGCTCATTCTTATCCTGAATTTATGGAGAATATGATTCATAAATTTTTAAATGCAACAACTTTTGATGGTTACAACCCTTATAGAGTAACTAAAGACGGTTTTGACTGGGAGACGATAGAACCAGATGATCCTTGGTCGTATATTGGCTATTGGGGCGATCATCAGATTATATATCTCTTAAAATTTCTTGAGTTTATAGAAGCCTATTATCCCAAAAAGTTAGCATCCTATTTTAATACTGATTTCTTCGTATATGCTAACGTGCCCTATGTGATTAAGCCCTATGGGGAATTGTTGAAAGATCCAAAGGATACGATTAATTTTAACGAGGATTTAGATAATGAAATTCGAGAAAAACGAAGTATAGTTGGAGCTGATGCCTCCTTGTTATGTACACCCGAAAAGGATATTTATAGAGTTAACCTAATAGAAAAATTATTAGCAACCGTATTGGCTAAGTGTTGTAACCTTATACCTGAGGGCGGTATTTGGATGAATACGCAAAGACCAGAGTGGAATGATGCCAACAATGCCTTGGTAGGTAACGGGGTTTCAATGGTTACACTCTACTATATGCGCCGGTTTTTTACTTTCTTTAAGAAGATGGTAGAAAATGCCTTAGTAGAAAAAATGCCCATTTCCATAGAGTTGAATTTTTTCTTTAAGGAAACGGTACGCATACTGCAAGAGCAAATAGGTTCTTTGGCTAGTGACTTATCCAATAAAGACCGTAAAGCGGTTATGGATGGTTTAGGGATGGCAGCTAGTGCTTATAGAACTTCTATTTATGATAAAGGTTTTTCAGCACGGAAAGAAGACATTACTAAAAACGAGTTACTACGATTTTCTGAATTAGGGCTCCTGTATATAGATCATTCTATTAGCGCAAATAAGCGTAAGGATAATTTGTACCATGCGTATAACTTAATGACAGTAGAGAATAAAGATGAGGTTTCTATTTCCTATTTGAGTGAAATGTTGGAAGGGCAGGTTGCGGTGCTTAGTTCAGGGTTTTTGACTTCTAAAGCGTCTCTTGAGGTATTGGACGCATTAAAAAAAAGTGCTTTATTCCGCGAAGATCAATACAGTTATCTTTTATATCCAAACAAGGAGCTACCTCGTTTTACGGAAAGGAATAATATACCCGAGAGCGCAATTTCTTTATCACGTTTGTTACCACAACTACTAAAGGATGGAAACCTTCAAGTTATCGAAAAGGATGTGGTGGGGACCTATCATTTTAATGGAAAATTCAACAATGCAAAAAGTTTGGAAACGGCCTTAGATAATTTAGGCGAATCGTATTCCGATTTGGTACAGCAGGAAAAAAGGGAAT
>JBLHNI010000163.1:0-7385 GCA_047650615.1 Maribacter sp. | reverse complement strand
GCCTCTCAAGAACTAGAGGATTTAGTCTTTTTTATTGTAGGAAGAGGAACCGAACGTGAACGCATAAAAATTATGGCCGAAGAAATGGGTCTTAAGAACGTGATTTTAAAGGGAAACCTTCCTAGACAAGACTATAATGATGTATTGGCCATCGCAGACATTGGGCTCATTTCTTTAAACCAAGATTTCAGTATTCCTAATTTTCCATCAAAAGTAAATGCCTACTATTGCTTTAAAAAACCTGTGTTGGCATCTGTAGACGTAAATACAGATTTTGGTATCATTCAAGAACAAATACAAAGCGGATTTTACTCTAATGCTGGAGATGTAAAAAGTTTTAAAAATAATCTTTTGAAGCTATACAACAGTAAAGAATTAAGGGCAACATTAGGAGAAAACGGTTATAAGTATATGAAGGATAATTTATCTCCTGAAAAAGCATATATGACTATTATAAGTAGTGTTACTACATAAGTACCAATAGCTGAAAACGTGTATACTAATCAAGTATAAAATACACCAAACTGCTAAAATTAACGTTATACACCTAATGGTTGTTTAATAGCCTACTGAAGGAGCAGTAGCCATTTCTTTAACCTTATAATAAGTATGTATGCATTTTGTATCAAATTATCTGAGTTGGCTTATGCTAAGCACATAAACAACAATGGTATGTAAATCAAAATGTATTCGTCTAAAAATTTAATATGAAGATACTTTTTATTGCGATGCGCTTCAGAAGGGACGGCTTTGCTACAAATGTTTTAGATCTTACACAAGGCCTTGTAGAACGAGGACATGAAATCCATTTGATTACCAGTGGTTTTCTTAAGTCTGATGATAAAGGAGAAGATACTTATTTTAAAAAATTACAACAAGACTTAAAAGATTGGGGAGTAAAAGTATATTACTTTAAGGAACCTAAAGGTAATATCTTAAAAAAAGGGATACTGTCGATTACCGAAACCTTAAAAGTACTTTACTACATACTAAAAATAAAGGCTGATGTTATTCATGCTCAATCTCCCAACACCACTCTGTTTCCTTGGCTATTAGGAAAAAAATATATATCTACAGTACATACGGATACCATTCGTCCCAATTTTTCATACAAACACCCAGACCTTTTGATTGCTGTTAGTTCTGGATCAAAGGATTTTACGGAAAAAGTAATGGGCACCGACCCAAAAACCGTACGAATCGTACATCATGGAATTTCCAAACGATTTGCCGAACCAATTCCAAAAGAGGAAACACAACGATTAAAACAACAAAACAAGATTCCAACTGATAAATTAATTATAGGATTTGTTGGCAGATTAGTCAAAGCGAAGGGCTTAGATGTATTAATTGATGCAGTAGCAATCCATCTACCTAAAGAAGTACGTGACAAGATTCATTTAGTGTTAGTGGGTCATTTTGACGATGCAGACGGAGAAAAATGGCTTTTGGACCTTATTGAACAAGAACACCTAGAAAAAAAAGTGAGTGTTTTACCCTTTCAAGACCCAAAACCAGTGTATCAAATGTTTGATGTTTTTACACTACCCTCGAGGATAGACACCTTTGGATTAGTCGCGGTAGAGGCAATGATGAGCGGTTGTTGCACTATAAGAGCCAATTCATATGGAGCAACAGATCAGATAAATCACGGTAAGAGCGGTTTTATATATGATATGGAAGATGCCAAAGAATTGGGTAAATTACTACACCAGGTCATTAACGATCATGCACTGCGAAATACATTAGCGGTAGCTGGAAAAGAAAAGGCATTAATTCAATTTACAAAAGACGGTATGGTAGAAAAAACAGTAACTGTTTACGAGGAACTTAAACAGCTATAATTTTGCAACTAGTCTCCTAAACGCTGAAAATGTAAAACATCAATAAAATTTTAGTTGAAAAATATCTAATATCAGTTCATCTAGAAAATATCAACTTCTTTGCTAAACATTTATGTATCAACTATTTTTTGGTTTCTTTATACTATGGATAAAACTATAATTGGTTACGGCTCTTTCTTTCATAAAATAGCTATTGACAAAATCCCAAAGACAGATGACTCTTTTTTAGGGGAACATCATCTTTTTTATGCAGGACGATATGCCATGCGCTTTATTTTTGAAGCAGTACTAAAGGAACATGAAATCAAAACAATCTGGTTACCAAGTTACTATTGCCCATTTGTAACGGACTGGTTACAGCACACATTTTCGCAAATAGCATACTACGATATAGACCCATTTGATTCAGAGGCAGAAGTAAATTTTTTGGAATTCGGAACTACAGATATGGTTTTAGTCAATAACTTTTGGGGACTAAAGTCAAACACAATACCTAAAGGTGACAGACCTATTATTATTGAAGACCATTCTCATGGATGGTTAACCCAAGGATGTATTGAAAGTGAAGCTGATTTCTGCATCGCCTCCTTACGTAAAACATTACCTGTACCCCTAGGAGGGGTTGCATGGAAACCAATGAAAAGCAAGAGTACCATTGCTTTTCCTGCTTTACCAAAAAGCAGTACTATGGATATGCCTAACGCCATGACGGCTTCTTGGGAAGCTATGTCTTTAGCCATGGAACAAAAAGGTAATTGTGAAGATGAGAAAGATAAAAATGTCTTTCTTACAACCTACAACCAAGGGGAATCCCTACTGCGTGATATCCAAGAAATCATTCCCTTACATAACGAATATGAAAAAATAATACGAAGTGCTTTATTTCTGGATTACAATAGGTTTAAGTCTAAAAATAGTGCTTATATAAAAACTAAAATAAAGCAACATACTAGTTTTAAAGTACTTGATGATAAGAAAAAAGTACCCTTTGGATTATTATTGATTTTTAAAGATAGGGACTCTTTAGTGCGTCTAAAGAAGTTCTTAGTATCCAATGCTATTTATCCTGCAGAATTATGGCCACAGAATAGCATAGCGTATACATTCCAATTTTTATTAAACATCCATATTGATTTTAGATATAAAGCTCAAGATTTAGATTATATCGCCAAAGTGCTAAATACATATCACACTAGCTTATCATCTACATAAAGTATACAATTGAAAATAATGTAGCAGATAACCCTACTTAACCATTTCCAAATTATGATATATAAAAATTATATAAAAAGATCTTTAGATTTTTTCTTGGCTCTTTTAGGTCTCGTTCTCCTCTCCCCCATTTTAATTATAACGATTATAGTTTTGACTATTAGTTTTAAGGAAAGTCCATTTTTTTCACAGAAAAGACCTGGTAAGAATAAAAGGATGTTTTCTGTTTTAAAATTGAAGACTATGAACAGTAGAAAAGATGCCAACGGCAATCTGTTGCCCGATTCAGAAAGGCTTACGCCTATGGGTATTTTTATAAGAAAAACATCTATTGATGAATTACCACAGCTGATTAACGTACTTATCGGAGACATGAGCCTTATTGGACCAAGACCCTTACTTATTCGGTATTTACCTTACTATACCAAACAGGAAAAAAAGCGTTTTTTAATTCGACCAGGAATAACCGGTTTAGCTCAAATATCTGGAAGAAATTTTATCACTTGGGAAGATAGGTTTAAAAAGGATATAGAATATATGGAAAACATGAGCTTTAAAAACGACTTGATACTTATATTCAAAACAATTAAAAAAATAGTTAATCCAGGAGAAATTGATGTAGATCCAAATTCTAATCCCCTAATGTTAGCTATGGATTTACAACGACAAGACTGGGAGGAGTTCAAACATTTAAAAGAAAGTAAATCTTAAAAACGGACATAAGAAACAATCCTGCCAGCACTTGAAAACTAAATAGTTCCATACCCTTGTGTATTTTTAAAAATAGTAACAGAATTTGAGGTAGTGTACTATCCCTGAAAAAAGAGCATACCGAAAAACCTTAAATCAAAAAATACTAATTGAGTAAGCTGATAATTTTTTGTAAAGGTAGAAATTACAGCTAAGCTGCATTAGTATTGAAAACATTGTTAATTATACAATGTAGTATGTATAAAATAAAGACAAAATCAACACATATGGTGTATTTACCAATCAAAAGTCGTAATGGGAGTTTAAAATAAAAACGCTTTAAAGAAAAATTTTTTTAAAGCGTTTTTATTAGCACATACGTTTACGTACCATCGTATTCGATTATTAAAAATCATACTACCGTCAATAGTGTATTCTTACTATAAAACATATGCTTCAAATAAATTAATAGTAGACGCTTTTAACCAAACATTCAACGTTTGACATTCCTATATTTAGGAAAGTAACCCTCCCATATATTCTCGAGCGCGGTATTATCTGTATGCTCGTATCCGGCTTTCTTTAAAAGTTCCAAATAAGCGTTAGGCATCACAATTTTTCTTCCTGTATAGAAATCAACGTCTTCATCTAATGGAAAATATTTTTTCTTGTAGAGATAAAGATTATCTTCTATACTATTCGAAAGACCACCACCAATTAAATAATAGGTTAATCCAATCTCATTTGCCCATTTAATAGCGTTTATCTTTAGGTACTCGTTGGGGCGAAGTTTGAAATGGTTAGCATCTGTTCCTCCTAAAAAGGAATACATCGTATTACTCGACATTAAGAATAATTCCGTTGAAATAGCTATTCCATTTTGCTTAACAAGACCAATAGCACATTGTTTTGGGTTATTCTTCCATAGCTCTAGAAAATAATCCAATGATAAATAAAATGAATCTTTAGCTTCTCTTCTATCCATAGTACTTATGTAAAGTGCATGAAACGCTACGATATGTTTCTCTTCAATATTTTCAAAATGGAGTTCAAATATAAGACCAAGTTTTTCAGCTTTTCGAAATTGGTTGCGTGTATTAGGTTTTAGATTAGACCAAAACCGTTCCCAATCAGTTATGTCTCCTTGAACATTGTATAGGGTATGTAATTCGGTACCAGAATAATATCTGTAATCTTTTTGTAAATTAAATCGAAGAAATTCCGATACTACTTTATTTTCTTTATACCAAGCATCAACAACTTCCCAAAAACATACGATTTCTTTTTCCGAAACAGTAGGTTTGAAAAATGGTCCGTTATAACCCCAAGGGCTGATTACATCAAAATAGCCTGTATTCTCACCATTTAATAGTATTTTCCTATATAGGTAAGGCATAATGGCGATTAAATCATTAGAAGCATTATGAAATAAAAAAAACTGTAATTCTTCATTAATATCACCTACCCTATTTAATAGTTCATAAGCATAATAGGGACTATCGCAGCCTATATCAGATAGTGCCTTTTTGTACACATTTACTTTCGTAGGATTGCATAATGAAGCTGTACTTAATGTATTTGTATGGGTAGACACCATGGTTATTATGTTTGAAAAATAAAACGTAAAACGATAAAAGGAATTGTGTCAAACACGATAAAGATAACCCGTTTCTTTAAATCGCTATTCTAGTTCGACCAGATGCATCATCTGAACCCTCTATATGTTATGCAATATATAATTTCTGCCTTAATATACGCTAGTTATCTAACAATAAGTTTTTGTGTTTTAACAGTATTTCCGTCTAGGGTAACTCTAATTAGGTAAACACCGGTAACTACTGCACCACTATCCAGATGAAATTCTAAAACACCTAAGCTATTACCCTCATATTTATGCTCCATCCTCTTACTACCAAGAGTATTGTAAATCTCTAGAGAAACCATATTACTATGGACGGCATTCGGCATAGTTGCGAAGATAGTCTCTCCGATTCTTACAGGATTCGGATAAACGATAATTTCATTAATAACATCATTTACCCCAACTAATCTCGCTTTTAGTTGCACAGAAGAAGTGCTCTCCACTGACCTAATCTCTATGGCGTTGACCAAAGGGTTCTCCGTTCCGTGCAGAAATTCGACCTGTAGCCACCGTAGGTAACGCTGACAGGGTAACTCAACATGCCGCCCGAAAGATGACCGAACTACGTAATCAAATCAAGACTTGCACGAACCACAGACCCCTCAATTGCGATGCCGAACACCCGCTCCCCAACCTCTTCCGTGCAGGTACAGAAGTTAACTAAGTAAAGATTCACTGTATAGTCCCCATTGGGCAAGGGTATATCATATTCCATCTCGGGAGCGCCCAAACCGTCCCAGCGCTCGTTAGAAAACAATGCTTCGTAGGTTTGTTGATTCATATTAGAAGGAATTGACGCATCACGATTAGTAAACGACATTCCACTAACTGGTGCCGATACGCCCGTATTGATGCTATAGCCAGAACCGGTATATGCACCCGATGGGGCCTCACCCAACCAATCAGGACCACCGTCCATGGAAACAACTGTGGGACCAGCAGACTTGATTCGCAGCAACACATCGTCATCGATAGGAGGAACCACGATATTGGCACTTACCAATATCATAAAATTACGCGATACTGACTCCCTTCCACGGAAAACCGTTACTACTACAAGATAGGAACCATCGGAAGAGGGACCGCCAGTAGAAGCCCCTATAACGGGACTACCTAATATAATACCAGTCACTTCATCTCTAACAGGTCCGTCGGGAAGCCCCAAAGCGGAAAAAGATAACGGAAGTAACGTATTGCCTCCCTGTGCAATGCTTGGATTATCCAGAGAATCACCCTCATCAATAGATAAGTCTGCAATTTCAGAAAGGATTTGGTCAGCCCAATAAAAATTATATTTATTCGTATTACACTACAAAAGATAGCCAGGCCCGTGATTACCCAGATGTGTTTGTTACTGAGTTTGGTTGTAAAAGGGAAGACTATTGGGGAGGTTTTCTAATTTTAAAACGGATTACAGTTGATCCAGAAAAACTATACGTTGACCCCAATAATGATTTGGTCATGATCAAAATGCGTATGTTCAGTTCTACCCACAGGGAAGGGAGTCTTACTTTTGGAAATGACGATTTTCTGTATTTGGCAACGAGTGATCAATCTGCTTACTCCAAACCTCAAAATGTAACAACGAATTTAGATGGTGGTGTTTTAAGGCTTGATGTAGATCAAAGTACAAACAAAAGTTACGCCCCTATTAGAACATTATCCGAGAATGGTCGTTTTTCGGATGAAACTTCAGGAATTGACAATAGTAATGCCCAGCTAACCTATCCTGATACTGGTACATATAGCATAAGTAGTGGTGTAATTTTACGTGAGGCAACACAAAGTATAACACTAGGTACTAATTTTCATGCGCAAGCCGGTAGTACGTATACTGCTCGTATCGTAAGCAATGACGGTTTTAAAGAAGTAGGCAATGGGGATTATGATGTAACAGGTATTAAGACCGTTGCAAAATTGGAGTAATTTGCTTTAATCTATTTTGAGATAGATATTTTGTTAAAAAAGGGTGTTTTTAGGTTTCTTTTTTGTCCATA
>JBLHNI010000162.1:0-7406 GCA_047650615.1 Maribacter sp. | reverse complement strand
CAAGAATTCCCATAGCCGCATGTACGTTCTTTTTTCCAATAATGCGCAATACCAATTCCGCCATTTTGTAAGCAGCACCTGTCTGTTCTAAAAAAGCACCAATAAGTACTCCGAGTAAAATCACGAGTCCTATCTTACCTAGCGTTCCACCAAAACCTTCTTCAATAGAGGTAATTAAAAGGGGTAATGGCATCCCACTGGTGATACCGAAAAATATAGAGGCAGTTAAGAGCGCTAAAAAAGGATGAACATTCAATTTAGCCGTTAGCAGCACGATGATTAAAACACTTACAATCAATAAAACTAAAAGCATATCCTAAATTTTTGGCGTGTATCTGAATATGGTTAATTTAATCCATCAAAACCTAGAGATGGAATATTGCCAGTAGTAGCTCTCCCACCTAAAAGGCCATAAGCTTCATTTACTGTTTTAACGGGCAGCTTACAGGTATTGTCTCTACAGACATAAATATACGTGCCGTCTTCCCCATACCGGTCTTCAAAAAGCGCAAGCTCGCTTTTAACCGTACTGCCTACCAATAAAATATTGGGAATGTATGCTTTGCTCATCGCTGCCACAAGATTTTTTGCCTCCTTACCTACAATGGCCACTTCATAAAAAGGATAGGTAGTTTGTAAAAGAAGGCTATTCCATTTTGCATAGGAATACGGAGTTTCCGAGGTTGATTTTATCATGGAAGTTAGCATTGTTTTTGCCTTTTTCTGAGCGGCTTTATCATATTTTATATGACCTAATAGTAAGAGGTTTTGCGCCATAATAGCATTTGGAGAGGGGATTACGCCATCATCGGTCTTTATGATTTTTGCTATGAGCTCATTTCCTTGATTGTAGGTGTACATTCCAGAGGCCGGGTCATCGAATTTTTTTTGGGCAGTTGCAGTAAGTACTTCCGCTAATTGCAGAAATTCTGTATCAAGCGATGCGCTGTACAGGTTCAGTGCCGCATTAGCCAAAAGACTATAATCTTCTAGGAATCCGGGTATATGTTTACTGTCTTTTTTATAGGAATGGCCAAGTTCGCCATTGGTGTATCCTTGAGAACGCAAGGTATTGAGGATGTCGGTTGCGGAGTCTAAATAGCCGGGTGTTCCCAAAGCTGTGTAAGCATCCACATACCCATTTATTAAGAGTGCATTCCAAGATATCAGTATTTTGTCATCGGTACGAGGTCGTATTCTTTTTGCTCTTGCAATAAGTAATTTTTCGTGCCACTTAGTTTTCAGTGTAGGTAGCTGGGAAAGCGGAATCGAGTGTTCAGCTGAAAATGCCTCGTCATCCAAAGATTTGCTAAGTACATAGCTGTCGTCCTCCCACACATTTTCTTTTTGTATCGTATAATACCTAGAAAATAGGGCAAAGTCCTCTTGTATAATTTCTTTTAATTCAGTTTCTGTCCATATATAAAATTCACCTTCCTTTCCTTCGCTTTGCGCATCTAGCGCTGCATAGTAGGCGCCTTTGGGGTTTTTCATTTCCCGTTCTAAAAATGAAATGCTACCTAAGATTATATTTTTATAGGAAGGCTTACGAAATACCTTATAGGCTTTGGCATAGAGACTTATAGCCTGTGCGTTATCGTATAACATTTTTTCAAAATGAGGAACTTTCCATTGGCTATCTGTGCTATATCTGAAAAAACCACCCGCTACATGGTCGTAAAGACCACCCATGGCCATTTTGTCCAATGTTAGTTCCACTTGTTTTAAGGTTTCTGAATCATCAGTCAAAAGGGCATAATCTAATAAAAAATCTAGATTTACGGGCAACATAAATTTCTCATCCCTTTTATCACCTCCCCAAACGGTATCCCAATTTGGTTTCCAGTGTTGTAAACTTTCTGTAAGCAATTCTTTATCTAACAGTTCAAAATCTGTTGAAGGAGTGATAAGATTCATTTCCCTTACACCTTCTGCCACCATATCCGAGTATGCTTCGGCTTTCTTGGGGTCTTCCTTATATAGTTTGCTAATTTCGCTTAGTACTTGTTTCCATTGTTCTTTGGTATGGTACGTTCCGCCATACAAGGGTTTACCATTAGGAAGGGTAATGACATTTAAGGGCCAACCCCCATTGCCTTGCATTAATTGTACAGCCGTCATATAAATCTGGTCTATATCTGGCCGTTCTTCACGGTCTACCTTAATACTTATAAAATTTTCGTTCATAAGTTTGGCCACAGAGTCGTTTTCAAATGTTTCTTCCTCCATTACATGACACCAATGACACGAAGAGTAGCCAATACTGATTAATACCAGTTTGTCCTTTTCTTTTGCTTCATCTAAAGCGGCTTTACTCCAAGGTCTCCAATCTACTGGATTATGGGCATGTTGCAGCAAATACGGACTGGTTTCGTTTATTAATGCATTTGTGTATTGATGTTGCTCGATAGTATTTTGGGTAGACTCCTTACACGAGCCTATTAATAAAATACAGACCAGAAGGCAGTATTTTTGAATTGAATTCTTTTTAAGCGTAACATTCATAGTAAAAGGTATTCGTTTTCAGATGGATACGCTAGGGTAATTGACAAAGCGCTTTTAATACAAAAAAAATCAGAAAACTAAAGTACACATTTTAGAAAATAGCAAAGCGTGTTTTTATGATAATTGGTATCTTTTGACCTGAAACATTATAACTATGTGTCCATCAAAATATTTCTTTGTTATTGCAAGCTTAATTTCGCTTGCTTCTTGTGGAGAAAAAGAAGTCAAGTTAGCGAACTCCGAACCAACAAAGCCTAACATTATCTACATCCTTGCAGATGACCTTGGGTACGGGGAGTTGGGTGTTTTTGGTCAAGATAAGATTGAAACACCAAATATAGATACTTTAGCCAATCAGGGAATGTTATTTACGCAGCATTACACCAGTGCTCCCGTATGTGCTCCGGCTCGGTATATGTTTTTAACCGGAAAGCATTCTGGCAACGCTTATATTCGAGGAAATCATGAATGGCGAGAACGCGGTAATGTTTGGGATTATAGGGAGATGGCAAAAGATTCTACCTTAGAGGGGCAGCATCCAATGCCCAAAGAAACCGTAACTCTGGGGCATAAGTTACAGAATGCCGGGTATACCACGGGTATGGTAGGTAAATGGGGCTTGGGAGCGCCACACACACATTCGGTTCCGAACGATATGGGGTTCGATTTTTTCTATGGCTATAATGGCCAACGGCAGGCACATACCTACTATCCCTTGCACTTGTATAAAAATAGGAACCGCGTACACTTAAAGAACGATACCATTGCTCCGCACACCCCTTTTTCTATGGAATTGGATTCCTTGGATTCCGCTAGTTATGCAAAATTTACACAGCCAGATTATGCGCCGGATCTCATATTCAAAGAAATAAGCACTTTTGTAGCAGCTCAGCAGAAAAATCCATTCTTTCTATATTGGGCCACACCAATGCCTCATGTAGCGATTCAGGCACCTCAAAAATGGGTAGATTATTATATCGAAAAATTTGGGGACGAAACGCCCTACTTGGCAAATAAAGGCAACGGATATTTTCCGCATAGAAACCCAAGGGCAGGCTACGCTGCTATGATTTCCTACTTAGATGAAAATATAGGTAAGCTTGTGCAACAACTTAAACACCAGGGACTTTATGAGAATACATTGATCGTCTTCACTTCAGATAACGGGCCTTCTTTTGCGGGTGGTGCCCAGCCAGAGTGGTTTAATAGTGCGGGTCCGTTTCAAGAAAATTTTGGAAAGGGTAAGGGCTTTGTCTATGAAGGCGGTATCCGGGTCCCCACGTTTTTTACCTGGCCTTCTAAAATTAAATCAGGTACAAAAAGCGACCTACCATCTGTACATTATGATATGTTGGCTACGTTTGGCGCCATTGCCGGTTATGATGCCCTAGAAAAGACCAACGGTATAAGTCTTTTACCCACGTTATTAGGTGAAACCAATCAAAAAAAGCATGAGTTTCTGTATTGGGAATTTCCTGAATATGGTGGTCAAATAGCTATTAGAATGGGCGATTGGAAAGTAGTACGGCAACATTTAAAAGACAAGCAAAAAGCTACCTTAGAATTATACAATCTAGTTAAAGACCCTACAGAAAGCAACAATGTAGCTAGCGAACACCCAGATATTCTTAAAAACGCTGCCTTTATTTTTGAAAAAGAACACACAAAATCGGAATTTGAACGGTTCCAAATTCCCCTATTGGAACAGGGTTTATTAAGCGAAACAAAGTAAATTTGAGCTTTAAATAGCAGTTCAATGAAATTAAATTTGAGTACAAAAATTATGTTCGCTGCCACACTTCTGTTGATGCTATTTTCCTGTAAGGAAGAAGCGAAAATAGTGGAGAAGGTAATCGAAAAACCTAAGGTGTTAGCACAGAAGCTGACCCCTATAGTAGTTAATCAACCGGAAAATACCACAGCTCCTGAAGGGATGGTTTGGGTGCCTGGGGACACCTTTTTGCAAGGGGCCGTGCCACAGGATAAAATGGGCATGGACCACGAAAAACCAGCAATTGAAGTCGCCGTTGATGGCTTTTTTATGGATGTTACAGAGGTAACCAATGCCCAATACGCAAAGTTTGTAAAAGAAACAGGTTACATGACCACATCCGAAAGAAAAATTGATTGGGAGGAAATGAAAAAGCAAGTTCCCGAAGGGACCCAAAAACCGCATGATTCTATTTTACAGCCCGGATCATTGACCTTTAAAAAGACTAAGAGCTCGGTTCCTAATCTGTATGATTTTTCACAATGGTGGAAATGGACCATTGGTGCAAGCTGGCAACATCCAAACGGACCTGATAGTAGTATCAAAGGAAAAGATACGTACCCTGTGGTTCAGGTATCTTTTGAGGATGCCATGGCCTATTGCGAGTGGTCTGGAAAACGCCTGCCCACCGAAGCCGAATGGGAATTGGCAGCGCGAGCAGGTAATTACAACACGACCTATTTTTGGGGAGATGAGGCTAACCTACTTAAGGAACAAGCGAACACATGGGAAGGCGAGTTTCCGGTAGAAAATATTAAGTTGGATGGTTTTGAACTTAGGGCTCCCGTTAAATCCTATCCAGCAAATGCCTATGGATTATATGATATGGCAGGAAATGTATGGGAATGGACGAGCGACTGGTATAATACCACCTATTACAAAGATGCAGCTGGTCAGAATCAAGTGAGACAAAATCCGCAAGGAGCAAGAACACCTTACACGGAAAATAATCCCTATGCTAAGGAAAAAATAATTAAAGGAGGCTCTTTTTTGTGCAGCGCGTCTTACTGCGCCAGTTATAGGGTTTCTGCCAAGATGGGTTCCAGTACAGATTCGTCTCTGGAACATACCGGATTTAGGACAGTTACCTCCGTTGATATGCTTAAGTAACCATATGGACTATCGGTTTTAACGAAATAGCTAAAAACTTTTAATAAATTGACTGTAAGGTTTTGCTTCAAAATCCTACTTTTGTACTATATAATTTGATTGAAATTCAACACTATGGCTGATACGATAGAACGATTAAAAACATTGATAATAGGTTCAGGACCTGCGGGATATACCGCTGCCATTTATGCTGCAAGAGCAGATTTAAAGCCTGTAATGTATACAGGGATGGAGCCAGGAGGGCAGCTAACAACGACTACCGAGGTGGATAACTTTCCAGGGTATCCTGATGGGATAGATGGGCCAACCATGATGGTGCAGTTACAACAACAGGCAGAGCGTTTTGGAACCGAAGTACGTTTAGGTATGGTTACTGCCTGTGAATTGAGTACAGAAGTAGGCGGTATACACAAAGTAACCGTAGACAATGGGAACGTAATAGAAGCTGAAACTGTAATTATTTCTACGGGGGCAACTGCCAAGTACTTAGGGATTCCTAGTGAGCAAAAGCTCCGTGGCGGAGGTGTTTCTGCCTGTGCAGTTTGCGACGGGTTTTTCTATAAAAACCAAGATGTAGCTATTGTTGGAGCAGGGGATACCGCTGCCGAGGAAGCCTCCTATCTTGCCAATATTTGCAACAAGGTAACGATGTTGGTTAGAAAAGACCATATGAGAGCTTCAAAAGCAATGCAACATCGTGTACACAGTCTTAAAAATATAGAGGTGCGTTACAACACCGAAGTAGATGAAGTACTCGGGGAACAAGTTGTAGAAGGTTTACGTATGATAAACAGCGAGACAGGAATCAAAGAGGATATTGAAATCACGGGACTTTTTATTGCCATAGGCCATAAACCGAATACGGATATCTTCAAAGGTCAGTTAGATATGGATGAAACAGGGTACTTAATCACCAAAGGAAAATCTACCAAAACTAACCTTCCAGGGGTTTTTGCCTCCGGGGATGCTCAGGATAAAGAATACCGGCAAGCGGTTACAGCCGCAGGAACTGGCTGTATGGCAGCATTGGATGCAGAGCGCTATTTAGCGTCTATAGGTTCTGTTGAAGAAGCGATTGCAGATAATTATAATCTTTAGGCCAGTTATTCTAAACAAAAAAAACGGCGCCTAGCCGTTTTTTTTGTTTAGAATAATTATTTAGTTAATTCGAACATAATTTTCCGAAAAAGTGCGATTCCCTTCTTCGTCCCAGCTAATTTGGCTGTATGTATCGTCCGACAGCATAAGTTCAAATGAAAATACCCGCATGGTATCTAAGGCTCTCATCATCTGATAATCTCCATATTCTATAGTTTCTTTTAATTGGTTACCTTCTAATTTATAAGAACCGTACCCAAAGCGTCCAATAGTATCTTGTAGAGAATATCTTGACCACATAATTTTTCCACCGTTGTATATTTTTACTTGTCGGTAGTTGGTTTGTGGTAGCACCGTATCTGTAATTGCTACCCCATCATAATTATAAAAGCTTTGAAGCTCCCATGTGCCTTCTATGGAATGCATTGTATCTGTTTTGTTAATAGAAAATTCTGTTGCCGAAACCAAAATCAACATCAAAAAGAGTAGTCCTAGTAATTTTTTCATGGCGTTCTATTTTATAGTGTTTATTAATACCATAAAAATTACAAAAATATAATGGGATATTCTTAAAAATTTACTATTTATTTTACTTAATACGTAAAATAAAATATAATTATTTTAAATATTCTCATTTAAAACTTTTATCAGCTTTAGAATATCTTTTTTGGTGTGTGCCGCCGATAATACGATCCTACTGATACTATTGGCATTTTGGTTTGGATAGTTGAAATGGGTAACGATAATCTTATGTTGGAATAAGGTATCGGTTAGTTTCTGGTTTTGATAGGAAAATGTAGGGTGTCCCTCCATGTAGGTAAAAACCTCTAATTGTTTGGTTTCCTGCAAGAATAGTCTAAGATTTATATCTAACAGGGTTTTTCGTTTTTGATAAATTCCCTGCGCATCTATTAAAGTTGCA
>JBLHNI010000161.1:0-7472 GCA_047650615.1 Maribacter sp. | reverse complement strand
AAGCACATCGTCAATAAACCTATCTGTGCCAATATTTTCTGGGCCTGAGGCTTCTACAGGGGTAGTAAGATTTCCATCTTCATCAAAGTAAACTGGGTTTACCACGATAGCATCTTCTGTGGCTATTCTGTTAAGCACGTTATATGTATTGCGGTATACATTAAAAAAGCGATTGCTATTTACATTACGTACATATTGTACGTTCAACAGTTCTATATTGTGTTTTTTGAATTCTGAAGGCGTCCAGTTATAGCTTAAGACACTATTTAATGTCTGCTTGTCCAAGCCAATATTTCTTTGAAAACTTGTGCCTATGGCAATCCGTGTTTTAGGTAAGGTGTAGTTAGGAATAAGTTTGGTGGTATTTAGGAAAGGGAACCATATCCGCGGAAAGTCTAATGTAATATCGCCGCCAATTTCCGAGAAGAAATCCTCTTGAAATGAAGGGCTACTTAATAGGCCGAAAGTTGCGTCACCAGATATGCTTAAGTTTTCAGCTCCTTTGAAAATATTTCTTATAAGTAAGGATGCGTTTAGTCCAACGCCAAGTCTTCTAATGTTGGACCTGCTGATATCAAAGTTTGTTCCTAGTGAGTACTTTGTTTTTGGAGCTAAATAAATACTAGTGTTCACACTATTTGCGGTGCTGTCTTCCTCGAAAATTATATTGGGGTATTTAAAAATATTTAAACTGTTTAACTGTCTTGAAGTTCTTATTTTATCCAAGTCTCTATAGGTATTTCCTTTTTTAAAGAAGATAGCATTTGCCAAGGTCTTGGGTCTTATTTGAAATTTATCGGAATAGTAAATAGTATAGTCACCATATTCTATAGCTTTCAATGAGTCTTTTTTATCGGAAGAAAGATAGTCAGTGTAGATATCTATATGGTTTATTTTTTCCACTTTATATTCTGCGGTAGTTACCTCGTTTTCGCCTCGTTTTTTTAAATCTCCAATATTTAGGACGATGTTCATTTTTTGATCTGCTTCCTGTGCCGTAGTATCCCTAGCAATATCAAAGGTGATTGAGCTTTCTTGAAAATTACGAACACCGCTGTTTCTGAAGATTGTGGTAAGCCTTTCTCGTTCTGCGTTGAAAATATCACGATCAAACTGTTGTCCGGTTTGAATTAAAGATTGTTTGGAGTTAATAAAGTATAGTGAATCTATGGCATTGGAAGATATTTCGTTGGATATTGAGTTTACTATAAAAGGGTCTCCTAGGGAAATCTGATAGCCTACTGTTGCCCGCTGTTTACGCCTAGTAGAATCTATACTGTAATGCGTGGTATTGTTAAAGTAACCTCTGTCGTAGTAATAGGAGCTAATTCGTTGCAAGCTTCTTCGTGTTCTCGAGGTGTCTAGCACTACAGGTGCTTCTCCAATATCTTTTAACCAATTACTCAAGCCAGACACCAGAAAGGACTCTCCTAAGCGTTCTACCTGTTTAGCGGAGAGTGCCTTTGTTAGCCGTTTTTTTCTATTAGGGTTGTTATTTAGCCATGTCTTGAATAAAGAATCTGGATTTTCCTTAGCAATGTTGTACAGGTTAAGTCTAAGTGGGTAGCCTAAAAGTGCAGCATTTGGTTTTTGGTAGATAAGGCTTTCTATGGCTTCATTGTTGACTTCAAGAGAATCTATAAGTAATTCGTTTTTTACTACCAGATATTCATGGTCACTTACTTTTTTTAAGGAATTACAGGACAGCACTACCATTGCTAGAAGCGAGAATAAGCTTAATTTAGCTATGTTGTTTTTAAAGCATAGTGCCGTATTCATAGAAATCAAAAATACATTATTTGAATGGTTGTTAAAAGTGAATTGAAACTAATAAAAAGCTTACAGCAAAAAAAGTACCGAAATGAACATGGGCTATTTGTAATAGAAGGGAAAAAGGCCTTGGAGGAACTTCTTGCTTCCGTTATTTTGCCATACAAGGTATACGTTACCAATACTGCAAATTTTAATGTGAAGTGTGATTGCCTACAGCTAGTTTCAGCCAAAGAATTGCAGCAGATGAGTACACTTAAAAACCCCAACGGTGTATTGGGCGTATTTCATATACCTCCTTCAGAGCCTATTGGATTTAAAGATTGGATTTTGGTTTTGGACGGTATTCAAGATCCCGGTAATTTAGGGACGATTATTCGATTGTGTGATTGGTTCGGAATTTCCAGTTTGGTCTGCTCACAAGACACGGTAGATTGTTATAACCCTAAAGTATTGCAGGCTACTATGGGTTCTATTGCAAGAGTAAATATTTCATATACGGATCTCCCACTTTTTTTACAGGGCAATATTCTCCCAGTTTACGGTTCGTTTATGAAGGGTGCATCGGTGTATGAAAGTGAATTGCCAAAAAAAGGAATATTGGTCATGGGCAATGAAGGTAATGGTATTTCTGATGCTGTGAAACAGTTTTGTAACCATAGTGTTTCCGTACCGCAGTATGGAAAAGCTACTACAGAAAGCCTAAATGTAGGGACGGCGTCGGCTATTTTTTTAAATGAAATTAGGCGTAGAGAATAAGTTTTTACTCAAAGGTAAAGTTTACAAAAATACCTCTGGTACGCATCGCATCAATGTTTCCTGTCCATGGGCTGTTTGGGTCATTGTCCCTAATTAGTTCGTCCGTCAATGCAAAAACACCACGGATAGAAGGGCTGAACTTAAAATATTCCAAGTAAAAGTCAATGCCAAAACCGAGTTCGTAGTTGTAGACCCATTTTGTCATTCTAAAAGTCCTTGCTGAATTATCATCAAGGCTACTTTCGTTGCTGCCTAGGTTTAAGGACATAGAGCCACCACCAATAATGAACGGTTTCCAATTACCTATTCTGCGTGCACTGGCTTTTAGTAGTAATGGAAAGTTGATATATGTTGATTTTATTTCCCTTATTGCATCTCGCTCTTCTTCAAAACCTGGAAATCCAATGGTCCTTGCCGTGTAAAGTAATCCTGGTTCTATTCTGAGATCTAGAAATTTATTCAACCGCATTTCGCCAATAAGTCCTACATTGAACCCTAGCGTTTTAGTTGTAAGTATATCCCTGTCGTTATCTATATAGTCGAACTTGAAGTCATATTGATTAAAACCTAGGAAGTAACCATAATTTAAAAACTTCTTATCCTCATTCTCCTTGTTGAGCACAGGGTTTTCGTTAAATTGGGCACTAGTCCATTGCGTGGCAAATAGCAAAATAATACCTATCAAAATCCATTTCTTCATCTAAAAATAATTACAAAAACCTGCATATATTATGGTCTAATTACAACGTAAGGATAGCTAAATCTATTACGCTTTCTTAGCAACATAAATCGATGCCACCCCAAATGTTTGGGGGATATTGGTTACCCCTATAAACCCGATTTTGCGTAAAATATTGTTGAAGGTTTCACCATGTGGAAAAACGGCTGCAGATTCGCTTAAATAACCGTAGGCGGAATTATCTTTTGAGAAAACCTTCCCTATCAGGGGTAGTACATATTTGGTGTACAGATGATAGCCTTGTTTAAAGGGCGTCTTTATAGGCACGGAGGTTTCAAGAATAACCAAGGCGCCTTGTGGTTTCAATACACGTAGAATTTCGGAAAGACCAGTTTCTAAGGTTTCAAAGTTCCGAACTCCAAAGGATACGGTGACGGCATCGAAGGAATTATCGGCAAAAGATAGTTTTTCACTATCGCCTACAACCATTTCAATCGTGCTATCTAGGTTTTTGTGTTTAATCTTACCCTTTCCGACTGCCAACATGCCAGGAGATATATCAAGGCCAATGATTTTTAGTGCACCAGTTTTTACCAAAGCAATAGCCAAATCTCCAGTTCCTGTGGCGATATCCAAGATGGTCTGTGGGGATTCTTTTTTAAGTAAAGCGACTACTCTCTTTCTCCATTTTATATCTATTCCAAAGGAAATAACACGGTTTAAGCCATCATAGTCTTTCGAAATCGTATCGAACATTTTAGTGACCTGTTCTTTCTTACCAAGATTAGAATCTTTATAAGGAGTAACCTTTTCGGGCATAACATTTTTTTTTGCAAAGATACGATATAGGAAAGTAGACTTCCAAAAATTTCGATTTTCATGATGTAACCAGACCGATGGTTAAAAAGGCTAAAAAAAATGCTACCCTAATAAAATTATGTAATTTTGCATTGTATTACAAGCCTAATTCTTTAAATGCTTTTTTTAATAAGGGTATAATTGGCCCTTATTAAAAAATGTTATGTACACTACGAATAGGTAACCTAAGAAATTAAATGAAAATTATTATTGCAGGTGCAGGTGAGGTAGGGTTTCATTTGGCTAAGCTACTTTCCTACGAGTCGCAAAACATCACGTTGATAGATACACATAAAGAGAGCCTTGCTTATGCGGATAGTCACTTGGATATTCGAGTCTTAAAAGGTGATGCTACTTCCATTTCAGTGCTTAGGGATGCTCAAGTAGAGGAGTCCGATTTGGTAATTGGTGTCACTTCCTCTGAAACTACTAACATCACCCTTTGCATGCTGGCTAAGCAATTGGGATGTAAGCAGACCATCGCTAGGATTTCTAATACCGAGTTTGTAGACAATAAGGAGCTGTTAAAGTTCTCGGAGCTGGGTATAGACGAACTTATTTCTCCAGAGGAGTTGGCGGCAAAGGAAATTCAGTTATTATTGAATAAATCGGCCTTTAACGATACGTTTGAGTTTGATGACGGCAAATTGATTATGGTGGGCGTATCCTTGCCTAAAACTGCCCCTTTTGTGGGTAAGATGGTAAAGGAGGCCGCGAACATTTTTCCTGAACTTCACTTTATGCCTATTGCCTTAAAACGTATGGGAACCCAGTATACGGTTATTCCTAGAGGAGATACCGTTTTTAAGGAAGGTGATCAAGTGTACTTTATTATAGTAAAAGAAGGCGTAGATGAGCTATACAAACTTACAGGAAAGAAGAAAGAGGATATAAAAAATGTAATGATTTTGGGCGGCAGCAAGGTGGGCTACAAAACCGCTAGAGATTTGTGTAACAATAAGTTTAACGTGAAACTTATTGAAAAGAACAAGGAAAAAGCATTTGACTTAGCGGACGACTTACCAAATGCTTTGGTGATTAACGGGGACGGAAGGAACGTAGAGCTGTTAGACGAGGAAAGTCTGGAATCTATGGATGCTTTTATAGCTGTTACCGGTAATTCCGAAACGAATATCATGTCCTGTTTGGTTGCCAAGTCCAAACATATAAAGAAGACCATTGCCTTGGTGGAGAATATGGATTATTTTCAACTGTCCCACTCCATAGGTATAGATACCTTGATCAATAAAAAATTATTGGCAGCCAATAATATTTTTAGGCACATTAGAAGGGGAGAAGTAGTTGCCATGATGCGATTGAATAATTTGAATGCAGAGATATTGGAGTTTATTGTAAAGAAAGACTCTCGTGTCACAGGAGCTATTATTCGAGATCTTAATTTTCCTAAAACAGCTACAATTGGAGGTGTAGTGCGAGATGGTAAAGGGATTATTGCCTTAGGTGGATTTGAAATTAGGGCTGGAGATAGGGTTGTGGTTTGTTGTCTTCCAGAAGAAATACCAAAAATAGAACGAATGTTCCTTTAACATGCGCCTAAACTCAAGGATTATATTTCATATTATGGGGCTTTTGCTCTTATGCAACGGTGGCTTTATGCTTATCGCAGCAGTCGTAAGTGCGGTGTATCAAGACGGTGCTGCGCTTAGTATTTCTTTGGCTTCTATTTCTACTATGTTTGCTGGGGTTTTTGCCATGTATAATACACGTGGGCATCGCAAAGAAGTTAAGAAAAGAGAGGGTTATATTATCGTGACCTTTGGTTGGATAGTGATGTCCATTTCAGGAATGCTACCTTACATATTCTCAGGAGCTATTCCTGACGTTACTAATGCTTTTTTTGAAACTATTTCTGGCTATACTACAACCGGAGCTTCTATTATAGATGATATAGAGTCTATGCCAGAGGGCATCCTATTTTGGAGGAGCCTTACACATTGGATTGGCGGTATGGGAATCATTGTTCTGGCTATCGCAATTTTACCATTGTTAGGTATTGGCGGTATGCAGTTGTTTGCCGCTGAGGCCCCAGGGCCAAGTGCAGATAAATTACATCCAAGGATAACAGATACCGCTAAACGTTTATGGCTAATTTATGTAGGGTATACTGCGGCCGAGACTATCTTGTTGAAATTAGCAGGAATGTCTTTTTTCGATGCTATAAACCACGCAATGGCTACATTATCCACAGGAGGATTCTCTACCAAGAACGCTAGTGTTGCCCATTGGAACGATCAACCGTTGATACAGTATATTATTATTGTCTTTATGTTTTTGGCAGGAACCAATTTTGTCTTGAGTTATTTTGCCTTTAAGGGGAAGGTGCAAAAAGTAATTAAGGATGAGGAGTTTAAGTTTTATTTACTGTTTATAGTATTGGCAACCGTTATCACTGGTTTAGTTATTTATTTCAGGGCGAATATTAGCGAGTTAACTCCTGGTTACCCCATGGTTTTAGGACAGGCAGAAAGTTCATTTAGGCACGCTTTGTTTCAGGTAATTGCTGTCGTAACCACAACCGGTTTTGTCAGTGCCGATTTTACCCAATGGACACCATTCTTAACGATATTCTTTTTTGGACTATTCTTTATGGGAGGTTCGGCCGGATCTACTTCCGGAGGAATAAAAGTGATGCGACATTTATTGATTATTAAAAACGGACTATTGGAGTTCAAGCGCACCTTGCACACCAATGCCGTTATACCGGTACGTTACAACAACAAAACCGTAAAGGAGAATATCGTTTACAATATTATTGGATTTTTTGTTCTGTATATGCTCCTTTTTATAATAGGAGCCATGGTGTTAGGATTTTTAGGACTCGATTTCGAGTCTGCTATTGGCGGTGCTGCATCCTCTCTAGGTAACATTGGTCCTGCTTTGGGCAGTTTAAACCCAGTAAGTAATTTTAATAGTTTGCCAGATTTAGCCAAATGGTGGTGCGGTTTCTTAATGCTTGCAGGAAGGTTGGAACTTTTTACCGTACTTATTTTGTTGACGCCATACTTCTGGAAGCGTACTTAAGCATCGTATTCTTCGCTTTGTAATAATTACTAGTTGTGGGGTTATTTTTAAATAGTATGGAAGGTCTTACATCTGTGCTCGAGCAAACAGTTTGCCATGAGATCAAGGACTCTTTTCAACGGCTAGTAATCTAACCGAACAATATGAGTTCGCACAAGCTACTGCAGTGTTATGTGGGCAGATTTTACTAAAAAACCTCAGGGGAATATACAAAGGAGGTTTTCCTTATCTAATTTATTGTATATCCGTTTAGTGTCCATTAGCTGTAATGCTTGCTATGACGAGCCTATCGAAAATTCTTTCTCCAAAGTACCTTCTATTGAGCTTATAAATGAACTCATTTAAGTATAGTTGTAGATACTTG
>JBLHNI010000160.1:0-7550 GCA_047650615.1 Maribacter sp. | reverse complement strand
ACGAAAAGGCACGAACAAGGTTGGGTAGATGAACTTATTTCGGATATTGATATGCTAGTGAATCGCACTAAAAAAGCCATCAAAAGAGAAGAAATAGTATCCTTAGCCTACGTAGGTAATATTGTAGAAGTCTGGGAGCGTTTTGATATAGAAAATATCTTTATCCATTTAGGCTCCGATCAAACTTCGCTACACAATCCATGGGCCGGAGGTTATTATCCTGTGGGATTGTCCTTTGATGCCTCCAACAAAATGATGAGCGAAGATAGCGATACATTTAAAAGTAAGGTACAGGAATCCTTGTGCAGACAAACGGATGCTATCAATAATCACACACAAAAAGGCACTTACTTTTTTGACTATGGGAATGCCTTTCTATTGGAAGCTTCTCGCGCTGGAGCGGATGTTATGGCAAAAAATAACATCGATTTCAAATACCCTAGTTATGTTCAGGATATTCTTGGACCTATGTGCTTCGATTATGGCTTTGGCCCTTTCCGTTGGGTATGCTCCTCTGGAAATCCGGAAGACCTCAGCAAAACAGATAGTATCGCATTAACGGTTATGCGACGCATAGAGCAGACTGCACCAGCTGAAATTAAGCAACAGATGCAAGACAATATCAAGTGGATAGTGGAAGCTGAGCAAAACAAATTAGTGGTGGGTTCCCAAGCGAGGATACTTTATGCCGATGCCGAAGGACGGGCAAAAATTGCCGAAGCATTTAATAAGGCAATCGCTTCTGGAGAGCTTTCTGCGCCTATAATCCTTGGAAGGGACCATCATGATGTCAGCGGCACGGATTCTCCCTTTAGAGAAACCAGCAATATCTATGACGGTAGTAAATTTACGGCCGACATGGCCATACATAACGTCATCGGAGACAGCTTTAGGGGGGCCACCTGGGTATCTATTCATAATGGCGGCGGCGTTGGTTGGGGCGAGGTCATCAATGGTGGTTTTGGGATGCTACTTGATGGCTCGGAAGAAGCTAGTAGAAAATTAAAAAGCATGCTCTTTTATGATGTGAATAATGGCGTATCACGAAGAAGCTGGGCCCGGAACAAAGAAGCTATTTTTGCCATAGAGCGCGAAATGGAACGCACTCCAGAACTTAAAGTTACGTTGCCTAATATTGTGGAAGATGAACTCCTAAACGACTTATTCAATTAAAATAATCACCTAAAGCTGCAAATCAAGAAATTTATTATGCCTCTTTAGCAATACGCTCAAATTTTCCATCATGATGTATAATCAATTTATCACCAGTAAAAGGACTTATGGTCCAAATAGTAAAACCAAAACTGTTGGTTTCTAAGCGAGGTGATATCGATTTACCTAAAATTAGTTTGGGTAGTGTAGTAAATTCGCTTTCATTTTCTGACCAAGTAACCTTTCGACTGCCTTCCCCCCTATAGTCCCGATAAAGTTCGTATAAATACCATTTAATATGGTCATCTTGGGGGATTTCAAAAATAGTATCAGCTCCTACTGCTTCAACAGAAAAGTAGACATAGCCCCAATGTTCGGGTTCGTGCATATTTATAACGCCTTGCGGCGACCATACCCAATTATATTCAGGAAGGTAGTTACCGTTGCCATCTTTCTTTCTGGAATACCTTTGATCGGTCAATTCATAATCCCAGTTGACCCTAGAAAAATTTAATCGCCAGAATTCGTTTTTCGGCACTATAGTCTTTCCTACTGGGCCTTTGGTAAAAGACCATGGAATAGCAATTTCTATACTCCAGCCCTCATCTATGTCCTTAGGGTCGTTGAGTGTACCATTGATTTGAACCGCGGACTGCAACCCTTTAACATCCCAATTAGTGAGAACATGGGAGCCGTTACGATAAGGTTTGGACAAATAAAGGTCCCAAATCGTATTCAGAGCGTTGATTTCTAATTCATAATAATCATGTGTATCCCCATCTGGATCAATGAAAATTTCAAAATCATTGTTGTAAAAAATTACAGTATCCTTTTGTTTCAATGTGGCCCAGACTTGAGGTTCATTTAGTTGTGCAAAAAAGTAAAGATTATCCTCATCCCAAATCATTTTAACCCTTGTCTGATGCGTTGCTGCTTTCTCACCTTCGATATCCTTGAATAATTGCGACCATTGGGCTTTTTGCCAAGCTAGCTCCGTCATTTTGCCGTCCACAGTCACTGTTTCCGTCGTGTTATAAGCAACATATGTTCTTGGCATGTTTTGCGCCACTATCGAAATACTTCCAAGGCACAGGGTGAAAAGTACAAATGCTACCATTTTTTTATGTCTCCGTGAAGCCTTACACATATGTTTTGCTTTAAGTATTATTTTTAGCATCAACTTGGAAGCTTTGAAGCTTATTTTAAATTTTAAGTCGAAGCGTAGACTGAACAAACAGTTTTAATGTCTGATTTATAAATAATTGATATTTAACAAACCTGGTTAGTGTTTGATTTGAAAAACGATGATTCTTTTCTTTATTCAGACTTATAAATTCCCAAAATCACCTCTTTCCTATTCGGATGAATTTTATTCTATTGTTTTTGAGTATTTTAGTCACTTATTATACTAAATACGCGCAAACTACCGAATTAAGTTTTTTACATTAGAAATTTTGCTGTTTTTTGTTGGGTTAGGAATAAATTTAGACCAACAACAAAGTAACGTTGCTAAACATACAAATTAGCTAGGGTAATTATGGAGGTATGCAGATAAATAAAAGTGTAGGAGAATTTTTAGGAAAAACAGGGTCTTCCTCGAACTATGGAATAAAATACTGGCATCACATTGTTTTTTGGGGACTCTATTTTCTTTTCAACACCCTGCGATGGAGCAGTATTCATGACGATTTTATTTATTCGTTAAAGACAAATTTAATCGGCTTTCCTATACATATGATTTTAGCCTATTTTAATGTCTACTACCTTATGCCAAAACTGGTATATACCCAAAAATATTTTTTATATACTTTGGGTATCGTTTCAGCAATTTTTGTAATGCTATTGGTTAAGTATAATCTTACGTATTATCTGGTAAGCACCGATGTTTGGCCAGAAGGTCCCGTGGAAACTAACACCCTCACCTTTGGTTACGCAGTGCAGACCATGATTGGGGAGGTATATGTCATCTCTTTTTTTACTGCTATTAAATTGACTATTGATTGGCTAAAGGAAAGTAGTAAATTACATGATTTAGAACGAAGACAACTACAAACAGAATTGCGGTTTTTAAGGTCACAAGTTTCCCCACATTTTTTCTTTAATACCTTAAACAATATTTATTCCTTGACCTTGGAAAAATCGGATAAGGCCCCCGAAGTTATCTTAAAACTCTCCGACCTTATGCGATATCTTTTATATGCTACTAAAAAAAGGAAACAAGATCTTACTAGCGAAATAGAATGTATTCAAAACTATATAGATTTAGAACGTATCCGCTTTGATGATTCTTTGAAAGTTGACATGCATATTTCTGGGGAGCTCAACAACTGTATAATTGCACCTATGTTGCTTATACCTTTGGTCGAAAATTGTTTTAAGCATGGAGCTAGTAAAAATATTGGAAAAATGCACATTGCCATAGACTTAGAGGTAACTAATGGTTTCATGACCTTTAACATTGCGAATACCATTCCCAATGCAAATACGTCTAGAGACTTACTAAAAAGGGCAGGTGGTATAGGCTTGTCTAATGTAAAAAAACGATTAGAACTAGGTTATGACCAAAGCGATTATGATCTAACCATTTTTGAGGAAAACAATATGTTTAATGTAATACTTAAACTTAAAGTGATATGATATTAAAAGTTATAGCTGTAGATGACGAACCTTTAGCAATTAACATATTAAAAAATTATATTTTGAAGGTTAAGGAACTACAACTAGTAGATACCTTTTCAAATGCCATGGATGCCTCCTCTTTTTTAAGGGATAACGATGTGGATATTATGTTTTTGGATATTAACATGCCCATGTTGGACGGACTGGAATTTTTGGAAACGCTTCATAAAAAACCTTTTGTTATCATGACGACCGCCCATGAAGAACATGCATTAAAAAGCTTTGAATTGGAGGCGATAGACTATTTGGTGAAACCTATTTCATTACCAAGGTTCTTAAAATCGGTTGACCGGGTCATCGGTTTAAAACAAGGTAGTCTTAAGACTTCGAACAATAATACAAAGGAGAAACCTAGTATTTTCGTAAAGGTCGATAAAAAGAAACTCCAAAAGATATTCCTCGATGAGATTATGGTGGTGGAGAGTCTAAAGGACTATATCCGAATCATAACCCCAACTTCCAAGTTTATTATCCATAGTACACTAAGTAGCTTTACGGATGATTTGCCCTCAAACCGTTTTTTAAGAATACATCGATCTTATACTATTGCTATTGATAAGGTAAGTGTGGTAGAAGGTAACAGTGTAGAAGTTGGTGGCTTAAGATATACTATTGGCAGAAGCTACCTGAACGATGCAAAAAGTAGAATTTTACCAAATTTTAATTCATAATGACGAGCAGATTATTAAGAGCTATTTCCCACGTCCCCCATTTCTTTTTGATAAGTGTTTTAAGTATTTTTTCCAGTTGTAAAGAAGATACTAAAGAAACTGAAGTTGAAAGTAGACCCCCTAATGTGGTGCTTATATTTACAGACGACCAAGGCTATAATGATGTTGGGGTTTTTGGGGCAGACGACATTGCAACACCACACCTAGATCAAATGGCAAAGGAAGGGACCATGCTTACAAGCTACTACTCGGCTCAAGCGGTATGTTCGGCCTCTCGGGCAGGTATACTTACAGGCTGCTACCCAAATAGAATAGGAATCCATAATGCCCTTGGACCTGGTAATACCCACGGTATAAATACTTCCGAGACCACACTGGCAGAAATGCTAAAGACACAAGGCTACGCTACTGCAATATTTGGGAAATGGCATTTGGGGCATCAAAAAGAGTTCCTACCCACACGCCATGGTTTTGATGAGTGGTTCGGTATTCCATATTCTAATGATATGTGGCCCTACCACCCGCAGCAAGGTCCCGTTTTTAACTTTCCCGACCTTCCGTTATATGAAAACGAAACTGTTATAGATACCTTGGAGGAACAATCTCAGTTAACTACCCAGATTACAGAAAGAAGTGTAGACTTTATTAATAGAAACAAGGACAATCCTTTCTTTCTATATGTTCCTCATCCACAACCCCATGTTCCTTTGTTTGTATCAGATAAGTTCAAAGGAAAATCCAGTAGAGGCTTATATGGTGATGTAATTATGGAAATAGATTGGTCCGTAGGACAGATTGTAGCTGCTTTAAAAGCCAACGGACTAGAAGAAAATACTATTGTAATTTTCACATCAGATAATGGACCTTGGCTCTCATATGGCAACCATGCCGGAAGCGCCTACCCCTTAAGAGAAGGAAAAGGAACCGCTTGGGAAGGTGGGCAACGTGAGCCCTTTATTATTAAATACCCAAAAGTAATTCCTTCGGGTAAGGTGATTGCAGAACCTATTATGGCCATAGATATACTGCCTACTATTGCAGAGGAGACTGGAGCAAGCTTGCCTAAAAATATTATCGATGGCAAGAGTGTTCTAAAATTATTAAAGGGAGAGACCCGCACAGGGCCTCAGGAGGCCTATTTCTTTTACTACAGGGTAAACGAACTTTTTGGGGTACGCTATGGGAAATGGAAGCTATACTTCCCGCACCGATATAGAACTATGGACGGAAAGGAATTGGGCAAAGATGGCTTACCAGGAGACTACCGTATGATAGATATGGAAGAAATAGAACTGTACGATGTGCAAAACGATGTAAGCGAGACGACCAATGTAGCATCAAAACATCCAGAAATAGTAGCTAAAATAAAGCTTCTAGCAAACGATATGCGTTCCCGTTTAGGAGATTCACTTCTAGAACTAGAAGGTACAGAAACTAGGGAAGCTGGACAACTGGAATGAGCAAACCTTTTAAGTTTAAACAATTTAGTATTCAACAAAACAAGTGTGCCATGAAAATCGGTACAGACGGTGTTCTATTAGGTGCTTGGGCTTCTGTGGAAGCTAGACCTAACTCCATTTTGGATATAGGGGCCGGTACAGGACTAATTGCACTTATGCTCGCACAACGATGCGATGCAGAAAATATTGAAGCCATAGAAATTGATGCGGCCGCCTACGAGCAATGTGTAGAGAATTTTGAAGCCTCGCCATGGGCAGACCGCCTTTTTTGTTTTCATGCTGGCTTAGACGAACTGGTAGATGAAATAGATGAACCCTATGATTTGATTGTCTCCAATCCACCGTTTTACACCGAGGACGTTTCTAGTGGAGATGTCTCAAGAGATTTAGCTAGGCAGAACACTGCTTTACCTTTTAAGGAATTACTGCAAAGCGCAGCCCAATTATTAGCGACTAGTGGTTCTTTTGCAGTTATTATCCCCTATAAGGAAGAGCTTCAATTTATAGATTTAGCAGCACAGTTAGGGCTTTACCCACAACATATAACTAGGGTAAAAGGCACCCCTTCCTCTGGAATCAAAAGAAGTATGCTTCAGTTTTCGTTTCACAAAAAAGAGGTTTTAAAAAATGAATTGACCACTGAAATTGAAAGACATCAATACACCGAAGCATACCGTGCGCTAACGAAAGAGTTTTATTTGAACATGTAGTTTTATTTTAATCTTTTTATTGGTCTTGTTAAACAAGTAGGGCCACCACCACCTTTAATACTAATTTCTTTCCCGCTATAAACAAGAACTTCACAGCCTGCGTTTTCAAGTGCTTGCCTTGTTTTTGGATTGCCTTCTACCATAACACATTTTCGGGGTCCAATCGCTAAGACATTACAACCCATGCTTTCAAACTCCTCTTCAGGGACCTCAACCAATTTATAATCCATTTCCAATAATAGATTTCTAAATCTAATAGGCATTAATGGAGAATAGACCACAGCTAAATCTTTATCAACAGGGCTAAAAATTGACATTAAATGAAATACATCTTCAACGCCTTTATAATGTGGTAAGGCTACCGTTATCACGGTAACTCCTTGAGGGTCGAGTAAAGTTCTCAATTGCTCTATTCCATCAAGATTGGTTCTATAGGTGAGTCCAACAGCTAAGGTTTTTTGGTTTAACCAAGCTACATCACCACCTTCTAATGTACCAGGAGCTTGAATGGTTCCTAAAACAGGAATTCCATTGGCTAGAAAAGATTTTCGTTGTGCTTCAGGCTCTAACGCTCTTTCTTGTTTGCCCATGGTACAGATAATCATTCCATCATTGGTTGCGATAGACGCATCTCGGCAATAAATTGCGTCTAAGGATAAAGTAGTATCCATAGGAGAATAGATTATTTCAACACCTTGCTCCTTTAAGATGTTTTCAAAAATCTCATATTCAGTGTTTGATTTTAATAGTTCGGGTTTGCCTAAATAGTTTAGGGCTTCCCATTCGGCTTCTAATTTATCCTCATTTATGAAAGAATCAGAAGCGGTTTTTATAACAACGGAATATAAGGGAAGGTATTCAGAATGACTCGTATACTT
>JBLHNI010000159.1:0-7559 GCA_047650615.1 Maribacter sp. | reverse complement strand
ATACTACTATTATAAAGAACTGAAATATTTGATTTTTATAGGATTATTCGCTCCTCTCAATACTTTAAAATTTATACAATGAACTCCTGTTTAATCACTATTTTTAACCAAAAAATAAAGAATGATCGAATTAGCTGGAATCATTATTCTAGGCATCGTTGCCCAATGGGTAGCATGGCGCTTAAAGTTGCCAGCTATCTTGCCCTTGATATTAATTGGATTAATTGTAGGTCCGTTGGCCACTTTATATACAGAAGATGGGGGTAAATTGATAGAACCCATTTGGAACGGTGAAAAGGGATTATTTCCGGGTGACGGATTGTACTATTTTGTATCCTTAGCCATAAGCGTCATTCTTTTTGAGGGAGGTCTTACCCTAAAACGGTCTGAGATAAAAAATGTAGGACCTGTCATTAGCAAACTAATAACTTTGGGTTCCTTGGTTACTTTTTTGACTGCAGGTTTGGCTGCTCATTTTATATTTGGACTTAGTTGGCAAATATCCTTTTTATTCTCTGCCTTAATTATTGTAACAGGCCCAACGGTAATTACACCGATTCTTAGAAATATACCGCTTAAAAAAGATGTTTCTACCATCTTAAAATGGGAAGGAATTTTAATTGACCCTATTGGCGCATTAGCTGCTGTATTGGTTTTTGAATTTATAAGTGTTGGCGGCGGCGAGGGCTATACGATTACCGCACTCATGGAATTTGGAAAAATATTGCTCTTTGGGTTTACGTTTGGATTCACATTTGCTCATGGTTTGGCTTTTGCCATTAAAAAGAACTTTATACCACATTATCTTTTAAATGTAGTTATCTTATCCGTAGTTTTATTGGTGTTTGTGGAGTCGGAAATATTTGCGCATGAGTCTGGACTATTAGCCGTTGTGGTTATGGGAATGGTTATGGGGAATATGGACTTGCCCAACCGAAAAGAGCTGTTGTATTTTAAGGAATCACTTAGTGTTTTGTTGATATCGATTTTGTTTATCTTATTGTCAGCTAACATCAATATTTCAGATCTTGAATTAATTCTAACTTGGAAAACAGTCGGATTATTTGCGGTAATTGTATTCTTGATTCGTCCTTTGGGGGTATTTCTAAGTTCAGCGGGATCTAATTTATTATTAAAGGAGAAGCTCTTTATAAGTTGGGTAGGCCCTAGAGGTATCGTTGCGGCAGGTATTGCATCTCTTTTTGGTTCAAAATTAATTGCTAATGGAGTACCCGGAGCCGAATATATTACGCCTTTGGTCTTCATGATTGTTCTAGGTACGGTACTGCTCAATGCTACTACAGCTAGATTATTTGCCAAAATAGTTAAAGTCTTTTTGAATAATTCTGAAGGAATCCTTATTATCGGGGCTTCCAAAGTGTCTCGCCTTATTGCCAGTTACTTACAAAAGAATAACAGGCATGTGGTGCTAATAGATAACAATGAGTCTAATATAAACAAGGCTGCCAAGCTAGGACTGGAGGCCTTTTCAGCTAATATATATGCCGATACGCTTAGTGATTATATAGAATTGAGTGATGTAGGTTACTTAATGGCCTTAACCGGTAACTCAGATATTAACAAGTACACTATAGATAAGTTTCAGAAAGATTTTGGTGAAAACGGCTCGTTTAGATTGGCAGATCCCGATGAAATGAACGACCCCGAAAACAACCCGAAAGAAGGACTTTTTTCACATACCGATGATTTTATTAAACTTACAGAGGCGGCAAGAAAGAACCCGAGTATACATGAGATCGACATAAACGATAGGGAACATTATGAAGGGCTAATAGAAATTACCAAAGCTGATCACGACATTGTTCCCTTGTTTCTAAAAAGGCCTGATGGTGAGCTTAAAATCATCTCAGCGTTCAGCAAAGATTTTACTGATATTACAACAGGGTGTAAATTGGTTTATTTAGGAAAAATGCTTTCTACAGAAACAAAAAAAACGGCAGCTATTCAGACGGAGCAATAGTATATAGTCTTTGCTTCATGTAGCTTAGGCTAATCCTTTACCATGCTTTATGTACGATAAATAAGAAGAAGATTTGATTAGTCATCTTTCTTTTTGTTGCGTAGAATAGGGTTTTGATTCAGTAAAGTATCACAACTTGCCAAAGCACTTAAACACAAAACGCTGTTACATACAACGTGTTTTCTTAGATACACAACAAAAGTTAGTCTAAAAGCGCTAACTACTATAGGTTTGTTTCAACATTTAATAAAAGAAACAAATCAAATGAGAAAGTTAGTATTTAGTTTAATGGCAGTTGCGGGTTTAGTATTAGTAGGATGTTCTGACGATGATGATGAAAACAAATGTGCATCATGTAGTATAGAGTTATTTGGTACCGCAATAGAAACTGAAGCTTGCGACAATGGAGATAGCACCGTTACTGTAACTGCTAATGGAATATCTGAAACAATCTCTGGCGAACAACTAGATGGGCAAACTGCCGCAGAATATGTTCAGGCTTTGGAAGACGGTTGTGGTTTGTTGTCAAATTAAAAAACTTCAACTAGAAGAAAGTCAAAAAAAGAACCTTTGCCAATATTGGTAAAGGTTCTTTTTTTTAATCATTCAATTTCAACACCGCCATAAACGCTTCTTGAGGAACTTCTACGTTACCCACTTGGCGCATACGTTTTTTACCTTTCTTCTGCTTTTCCAATAGTTTACGTTTACGCGAAATATCGCCACCATAACATTTGGCAGTAACATCTTTACGCAATGCTTTTGTAGTTTCTCTGGAAATAATTTTTGCACCAATGGCTGCTTGTATCGGAATATCAAATTGTTGCCTTGGTATAAGTTCTTTTAGCTTTGCACAGATTTTCTTACCAATATTCACTGCATTGTCAGCATGAAGTAAAGCAGATAGGGCATCTACTGGCTGTGCATTTAATAAAATATCTACACGAACAAGTTTAGAAGGTCGCATACCTATTGGCGTATAATCAAAAGACGCATAGCCTTTGGAAACCGTTTTTAAACGATCGTAAAAGTCAAAAACAATTTCTGCCAAGGGCATGTCAAAATTAAGCTCAACACGTTCGGTGGTCAAATACGTTTGATTTGTAATTTGCCCTCTTTTTTCTATACACAAAGACATTACATTGCCAACATAGTCTGCTTTCGTGATAATCGTCGCCTTGATATATGGTTCCTCAACACGATCTATACTTGAGGGGTCGGGCAAATCTGTAGGGTTATTTACAATTAGAGGCGTATCTGGGTTTTTTCGGGTAAAGGCATGGTAACTTACGTTGGGCACGGTTGTAATTACGGTCATATTAAATTCACGCTCCAAGCGTTCCTGAATAATCTCCATATGAAGCATTCCTAGAAAACCACAACGAAACCCAAAGCCCAATGCCGCACTACTTTCTGGAGCAAACACTAAAGAGGCATCGTTAAGTTGTAATTTTTCCATAGAGTTACGCAATTCCTCAAACTCTTCGGTGTCTACCGGATAGATACCGGCAAAAACCATGGGCTTTACATCCTCAAAACCACGAATAGGGTTTTTTGTAGGATTTGCAGCATCCGTTATGGTGTCACCCACCTTAACTTCGCGCGCATCCTTTATACCTGTTATTAAATAACCTACATCACCCGCTTTTACACTTTGTTTAATCTCTTGTGTCAACTTTAAAGTACCAACCTCGTCGGCAAAATAGTCTTTATCTGTAGCAACAAATTTTATTTTTTGCCCTTTTTTGATTTCTCCGTTGATAACTCTAAAATAAGTCTCTACCCCACGAAAAGGATTATAGACCGAATCAAAGACCAAGGCCTGTAAAGATTCATCCAAGTTTCCTTTGGGCGCTGGAATACGCTCAATGATGGCGCTTAGTATTTCTTCTATACCAATACCTGTTTTTGCGCTAGCAGGGATTATCTCTTCTGCTTTACAGCCTAAAAGATCTACAATATCGTCTGTTACTTCTTCCGGGTTGGCACTGGGTAAATCTACCTTGTTAAGCACTGGAATTATCTCCAAATCGTTCTCTAGCGCTAAATAGAGGTTTGAAATTGTTTGTGCCTGTATACTTTGGGCTGCATCTACCACTAAAAGTGCACCCTCACAGGCAGCAATGGAACGGGATACCTCATAAGAGAAATCTACATGGCCCGGAGTATCGATGAGGTTAAGGATGTATTCTTCGCCTTTATAGGTATATTCCATTTGTATAGCGTGGCTTTTTATAGTAATCCCACGTTCACGTTCCAAATCCATACTATCTAACACCTGATTCTTACTTTCGCGATCGGTAACCGAACCGGTAAATTCCAGTAAGCGATCGGCCAAGGTGCTCTTACCATGGTCTATATGGGCAATAATGCAAAAATTTCTAATATTTTTCATAGTAAAACGTACTAATAGATTTGCGTTTAAAACTCAACAATAGGCATAGGTTTAAAAGCAAGTGCAAAGATACTCTAATTTACAGCGCAATTTTAAGCTTACTAACTGAAAATACAGCCCATTTAGGCGAAGACCACCGTAAGAAGAGATTACATATTTTATACAGAAAAACCGTAATATTTCATTAATTTTGAGAATCAAGCCGAAGAACTAAAGTGAAATCATTGCCCTTACTCTTTTATATGGCCTTGTTTTGTGGCCAATTAGCCCTAGGGCAGTCCTATGGGCTTTCGGGTAAGGTTCGAGACCAAAAGAACGAAGCTATCCCCTTCGCTTCTGTCTTTTTGTTGCGTTCTTCAGATTCTGTTTTGGTAAAAGGCAGTTCTGCAGACGATTACGGAAGTTTTGAGATAACGAATATTCCCAAAGGACTTTACCTATTGCAGGCAAGTTATATTGGTTGGACCTCCAATAACATGGTGCTGGACATTTCCAAGGATATTATTATAGGAGCTGTTATCATAACACAAGCATTTGAAGAACTGGACGAAGTGGTGGTGACGGCTAATAGACCACAAGTAGAGCGTAAAGTAGATCGTTTGGTATTTACTGTCGAAAATACGGTGCTGTCACAAAGTTCATCTTGGGATATTTTGAAACAAACTCCCGGGGTTATTGCGATGCAGGACGAACTGCAAATTAGAAATCAAGCCGCTACAGTCTATATTAATGACCGTAAAGTACAATTGTCTGCAGAAGAAGTACGAAATCTTTTAGAAAACTACCAAGGGGAAAATATAAAATCGGTAGAAGTCATTAGTAACCCTCCTGCGAGATATGATGCCGAGGGAGGAGCAGTGTTGAATATTATAACTAGCAAGAATATTTCTTTGGGTTATAAGGGTAATATCAACACAACGTATACGCAAGGTGTTTTTTCAAAATATAACCTTGGCACTTCACATTTTTATAAGACTGAAAAACTGAACCTGAACCTTAGTTATGCCTTTGCTCCTAGAAAAGATTTTAAGGACGTACAGGGTGAAACCAATTTTATAGATGGTGCTGGCGTGTATTCTCGTTGGACAACGAATTTTGATAACACAAGTAGATTCCGAACGCATGTGACTGGGTTGGTCTTGGATTACCAATTTGATGATAGAAATGAGTTAAACCTTACTTCAAATGCACAATTATCCCCATATCGAAAATACGATAACCGGCAGAACACGGTGATGCTCAACCGCGTGAATGCTGTTGATTCTACTTTTACTACGGCCAGTCCGGAAGACGAGATAAAGAACAATATATCCGGAGATATTAGCTACAAGCATAAATTTAAGGAAAATGGGTCATTGCTTATAAACGGACATTACACAAAATTTGATCTTTCTAGAACGCAGAATGTCAACTCAGATTATTTTTCTCCAGACGGTTCTTTTATAAGAGATTTCAATTTTCTGACCGATGCCAATCAGGATATAGAAATTGCTACGGCACAAATAGACTACTCCGGACTTTTGGGCGCCACCAACGCAGAAGCGGGTCTAAAAGGCTCTTTTATAGCCTCTAAAAGCACTTTGGATTATTTTTCGACAAATAACGGCTTGGTTTTGGATCCAGCTTTGTCAGATAGTTTTTTGTATGACGAAAACGTGTATGCTGCCTACACAAGCTTTTCGCATGATTGGGAAAAGTGGAGCGTAAAAGGAGGGGTAAGGGCAGAGCATACCCAAAGCACAGGAACATCGTTAGCCTTGGCTAGCAGCATCAATTTAGAGTATTTTGAATTGTTTCCTACTTTTTATCTGTTACATAACCGAAATGAGAACCATAGTTTTTCCTTTGATTATTCTAGAAAATTGGTGCGCCCCCGCTATCAAGATTTAAACCCCTTCAGAACCTTTATCAATGAAAATAATTTTATGGAAGGCAACCCTGAGCTTTTGCCTAATTTTAGTAACAACTTTAACCTAAACTACACCTTAAATCAAGAATTATTTTTTGATGTGTATTACCGTGATAATGGGAATTTTATTTCCACACTTTACTTTCAGGACAATGAAAATCAGATTTTGAGGAACATCACCCAAAACGTATTGGAAAGCATCTCTTACGGCTTCGATTTTAACTACGGAAAATCTATCACCAACAATTGGTACGCGTACAGTTACATCTCTATTTTTCATGAGGACGAAACCTTTTTAGCCTCACAAAGCGGTAATGTGGTCGTTAAAAATGAGTTCGATGGCTTTTATGCGGATATTACGAATTACGTGACGCTCTCTAAAGATGGCACCTTCAAGGGCGAGTTGGGGCTTACTTATCTCTCTGGTTTTTTACAAGGATCTTTTATTATGGCAGAAACTACCAACCTTACTTTTGGGGTTCGAAAATCCTTTTGGAACAGAAGAGCTTTGGTAAGTTTCACCGTAAATGACATGTTAGGAAAGGCTAATGGTAGAGCAACATCTAAATATCTGAATCAGGATAATAATATTCTTGCCATTCCAGAAACTCAATATATCCGCTTTGGAGTTACTTATAATTTTGGAAACTTTAGATTAGAGGATAATGACCGTGAAATAGATAAGAACGAGCGGGACCGTTTGAACTCGGAATAGTCCGCCAAATTTATTACAGCTACACATATGTAGGGTATTTCCCATTATATTGCTTATTTTTAGAATCTTTAGTCAAGTATATTGAATGAAGTTGAATTTTAGAGTTTTTTTATTTTTAGTGGTATCGCTTTCGCTTGTTAGCGCACAAGAATTTGAATTAACAGGAACGGTTTTGAATGCTGACCAAAGCCCACTTGTTTTTGCCAATGTTCTCTTGCAAACGGTGGATGGCACCCTTGTAAAAGGAGCAACCACAGATACAAATGGACTTTTTAAATTAAATAATGTGGAAGCTGGAGAATTCCTTTTGTTCGCCAGTTACATAGAAAGCACATCCGATATCCTAACAATTTCTTTAACAACAAACTTAAATGTTGGGAACTTGATTATTTCAAACGAGACACAGGCTCTAGACGAAGTGGTGGTTACCTCTCAAAAACCTAGATTGGTAGAAAAGGCCGATCGTTATGTTTTTAATATTGAAAATACAGCCTTGTCTGATAGTGATATTTGGGACGTACTAAAACGAACTCCAGGTATTGTGATTGTTAACGACCAG
>JBLHNI010000158.1:0-7577 GCA_047650615.1 Maribacter sp. | reverse complement strand
GTAGGTTTCGCCCGGTCTTAACACACTGTTTGGAAAGTCGGGTTGATTGGGTGCATCGGGATAGTTTTGTGTCTCAAAGCAGATTCCTGGAAAATCCAAAGGCGTATACACCACAAGCGCAGGTTGATTTGTGTATACTTTCATAGAGATGCCCGATCTAGGAGAATTAAGTTCTGCAACTTTTTCGCTGCCTAAATCTTTAACAAATACAGTGTCCAATCGTTTAATGCCAATAGGTTTTGGCAATAGAAAATCATTATCTGTAGCTCTTACAGGAATTATATTCCCAGTGGGCAATAGGTTTTCCTTTAGTTCTAAATAATACGGGCAATTGAGTTGTAGTTCGTAGTCGTCTACATATGGACTCTCATCTATCTTAAAATAAGAATGGTTGGTAAGGTTGACTGCTGTACTGCGGTCGGTTACGGCCTCATGAATAATCTGTAAGGTATTATTTACTAGTTTGTACGTAATGTTTGCTGCTAGGTTTCCGGGATAGCCTTCTTCCAAATGTTTACTGCGATAGGATAGTGTTACAAAGGGATCGTCGGTGTGCTGTACCTCTTCAATATTCCACGTTTTCTGGTTAAAACCTTCTTTGCCGCCATGAAGGTGTACACCGTCCTCTTGATGTATAAAGAATTTTTCTCTGTCCAGTTCAAAACCTCCGTTTGAAATACGACCTGCATAACGTCCCACACAGGCGCCAAGGCAGTTTTCGTCTAACTTATACCTGCTGGGGTGGTTGTACCCAACCACGGTGTTCGTGTAGTTGCCATCCTTTCCTTTCACCAGTAATTTCTGGATAATGGCACCGTAATCCAGCACCATAAGGGTAATAAACGCGTTGGAAATCGTAACTTGTTTCAAGTGGTATCGTTCTAATAATCGATGTAAAAATAGAAGAATTTTGTCACAACCATTTTTTTCTTTCGTCCTTTAGATAACAACAACTCAAAATCAATACCAGACCGGACAATGTTTCAAATTGATGTCGTAGAGAAATGTAAGGCCAACGACCGAAAAGCGCAGCTAAAATTATATGGGCAATACTGTGATGGTATGTATATCGTGGCCATGCGATTTTTACAGCATTCCGATGACGCGGAAGATGTATTACAGGATGCTTTTATCAGTGCATTTCAAAAAATACACCAGTTTAGCGGTGAGGTTACATTTGGGGCTTGGTTAAAGCGTATTGTAGTAAACAAATGCATCGATTTTCTAAAGTCTAAAAAGCAGGGTCTGCTTCCCTTAGAAGATTACCATATGCAAGCTGTTGATGATACTAATTGGAGTGTAGGCGCCGAAATTAATATAACTGAAGTAAAGAAGGCCATCCAGAATTTACCAATAAAATATAGGTATGTAGTACTCATGTATTTGGTGGAGGGATTTGATCACAAGGAAATTGCGCAGGTTTTGGAGTTGACCGAGACCACTAGCAGAACCCGTTTGTTGCGAGGGAAAGGATATTTAAAATTGGCATTAATAAAGAAAGGCTATGGGACAGGATCTTAGAGAAATGTTCGATCGAGAGCGTAATGAGGCTCGGTTTGTATTAAAGGTTGGACATGATAAGCGATTTGCAGATAAGTTGGATAAGGCCATGCCTAGAGCAAAAAAAAGGTATGGTTTACTGAAGATTGCAGCATCGGTATTGGTGCTCTGCGGTCTTGGAATTACGGCTTATGTACAAGTTACAGAGAAGGATAGCATTTCGACTACAGTAGTGAGTAAGCAGCAGGAGAATAGTCCTTTTTCGCTAGGCGATTTATCTCCCGATTTAAAAAAGGTGGAAAATTATTATGTCGCAAACATCAACCTAGAGTTTTCAAAATTGGAAGTTTCCGAACATAATAAGGCAGTGGTAGATAGTTTTATGGACCGATTATCTGAGTTGAACGACGAGTATGAATCGCTTACGGTAGAATTGAATCAGATGGGCCCCAACGACCAAACCATATCCGCATTAATAGAAAATTTACAATTACGCTTACAGTTATTACAGAAATTAAAAAAGAAATTAAATCAATTAAAATCATCAAAAAATGAACAGATTCACAACAATAGTATCTAGACAACTCCTCATTGCACTAGGGTTTTTTACCATTCCATTTTGCCTTAGTGCTCAAAAACAAACGAAGACGTTTACCGAAAGTTTTGAGGTGACAAAGGATGCCGTTTTGGACATTAATACCAGTTATGCGGATATTGAATTTGAAACATGGGACCAAGATAGGGTAACCGTAACTGCTACATTTGAGTTGGAAGGTGCTACCAAAGAAGAGGCTAAGGATTATTATGACAACGCGCCTATTGAGATTTTAGGGAATAGCAAAAAAGTGTCTATTACCTCTAAATCAGAGCGAATGGGCTTATTCCCTGACCGGGAATTTAATATTGATTTTGAGGATTTTGACATTGATATTCCAGATGTTTCCTCTTTTGTGGTAGAGATGTCTCAAATAGCACCGTTTCCAGAAATACTAGACATGCCACCCTTGCCCATGACGACTGCGTTCCGTTTTGATTATGACGCCTATAAAAAAGATGGAGAAAGGTATATGAAGAAATGGCAGAAAAACTTTGAAAAGAGTTTTGACAAGAAGCATCAAAAAAGACTGGAGGACTGGGGCGAGAAAATGGAAAAGCGCGCGGAGGAATTTGAAGGGCGCATGGAGGAACAGGAGGAAAAAATAGAAGTTTATGAGAAACGAAGAAATAAATTGTTAGAAGCTAGGATAGAAAAGCGCAATCAAAAAATGGAAGCGTATGAAGAAAGAAGAAACGTATTAGTGCAAAAAAGAGAAAAAGTTATTGTGGAGCGTTTGAGAGGACGAGATTCTATCCGCTTTTTTAGAACAGATAGCATAAGGTCCTCTCCAAATACTTTTTACTTTTTATCTGACGGTCGAAACAAAAATTATAAAATAAAAAAGACTATTAAAATAAAACTGCCAAAGACAACACGTATTCAAATGAACGTGCGCCATGGAGAGGTGAAATTAGCAGAGAATACAAACAATCTAAACGCGACATTGTCCCACTCAAGTTTATATGCCAGCAGCATAGACGGCGGGGATACCAAGGTTTCCGCCTCTTATTCCCCTGTTAGCGTTCAAAGATGGATCCGGGGGCAACTACAGGCCAATTATTCCAAAAATGTGTCTTTGTCTCAAGTTCTGGACCTACAATTGAACACGACTTCTTCTGATGTAGCTATAGATGAACTTTTGGGAAAAGCCTTTATAAAAAGTGATTTTGGTCCCTTGGTCATAAAATCTATATCGAGCACGTTCGAAGAATTGGACCTATCCTTGAAAAATGCCGAATTACGCTTGCCGCTACCCAATAGTCCTACCGCTATCTATATTAAAGGAACAAATTCGGAGCTAACTACACCTAGCGGTTTACAACTCGTAGCCACTAAAAACGGAAACACCATCATTCATAAGGGAAACTACCTGAAAGGAAATGGTGGTGCTACCATACACATCACATCCGAATATAGTGATGTGGTAATACAGTAATATTTAAATTCAGAAATATCCCACTAGGCAATGCTAGTTAGCAGCATAAGGATACTCGTTTAATGTTCGTCCTTCTTTAGAAAATCCCCAAAGTTCTCTTTAAATCGGTTCAATCTTGGAACAGATACATTACGAACGTATGAGTTGTTAGGATTCTTACGCTCATAATCCTGATGGTATTCCTCAGCTTTCCAGAATTTTTCAAATTTTGTTACTTCCGTGGTAATGGGATTTCCCTCGTAGATATCAATGTCGCGCGCCGCTTGGATATATCCTTCAATTATGTTCTTTTGCTTTTCGTTCTTATAAAAAGCGATAGATCTATACTGGCTTCCACGATCTGGTCCTTGTTGGTTTAAGGTGGTAGGGTCATGCGAGCCAAAAAATACCTGAACCAGTTCTGTAAAGGAGATGACCTCTGGGTCGTAATATACTTCTATAGCTTCTGCATGTCTTGTAATACCATTCCCTATCATTCCATAGTTCGGGTTGTCCTCTGTACCACCAGCGTATCCGGATACCGCTTCCTTGACACCCCTTACGCTTTCAAAAATAGCCTCTACACACCAAAAACAACCACTGGCAAAGTAGGCAGTTTCATAAGTATCGAGTTCTTGGGGACTCAATTTTATTACTTGGGGTGCAGATTCCTGTGCTATTTCTTTGGAATCTGGTGTATTGTTTTGTTTTGTGTTGGACTTGCAGCTCGTTACCATTAATAGGGTAAGTGCTAAGAATACTACTTGTGTAAATTTCATTTGTTTTCTATTTCTACAATTGGTAGGCAATTTACAAAGTCCTTACGGTAGAAAGGGTTAAAAAATGTTAAGGAAATGACACGAAGTATTATTTTTACGGAATGGATTCATATACGGAACTACTATCTTCATTTTCCAAAGGCCCAATCGCCATATTGGATAGTAGCATACTATTAAAAGACTATACGCCCTTGGACCTGTCTATCAATAATACCGAACTAGACGGACTGGAAATCACGAATCCGGAAACTTGCCAAGACTATATAACTAAGGTGCTAAAACGAAGCAACGGTCGCATAGCCCACGGTGGCTATTTGGAAAAGCGAAACCTATATACGGATAAAGCCAGCTTTTCCGATACTCCTTCAGCACAGCGTAACATCCATTTAGGAATAGATTACTGGTGTGACGCTGGGACTACAGTTTTGGTTCCATTAGCCGGTACGGTGCATAGTTTCAAAAACAATAGCACTAAAGGGGATTATGGACCAACGATTATTTTGGAGCACCAATGGCATGGACAAACCTTTTACACGTTATACGGACATCTATCTTTGGAGTCTATGGAAGGCTTGTATGCTGGAAAGCAGTTTAAAGAAGGTACGATATTAGCAAAATTGGGCACACCCGATATAAATGTAAATTATGCACCACACCTACATTTCCAGATAATTCGGGATATGAAGGGATATGTAGGAGATTATCCGGGGGTTGCTGCAGCGCTAGATTTAGATTATTTTAAGAAAAATTGCCCAGATCCCAATGTTTTATTAAAAATAGAATCCTAAACTATCGTTTAAAGACCACTTTTTTCGATATGTTGTTTTTGGCGTTCATACCGTTTATCGAGCGAATTTTGCACTTCAACCGAACTTCTGTCAGATACCGAGTAATATGGGTTGTTCGTCGAACGACCACCCTCTAGAACACACTTGCTGCCGTTATAATAGTGTAACAAACACAAGTCATGAAAACAACAGCTACCATCTTCTTTATCTTCTTCATCGGAATGAGTGCACAAGCTCAGAACAACACAACAGCTCTTAAAGTAGAAACTATTGAAACGACTATCATTACTGAAACTGCTGCTGAATTGCACTTAGAGAACACTACGGAAGTTGCAAGACTTTACAAGTTTAAAAATGCTAGAGTAACTAAAGCATTGTCTTTTACTACAAAAAGAAACAGGGCTAAAATGGCTTAATATAAAATCGACTAACTCTCATGATTTAAGTGCCCGTTAATTCATCCTCCTGCCAGAGTTCTTGATTAGTGGGCATTTATCATTATAAAATGAGTAAGGTCTGGTTAAGAAGTTAACACACCAGTCGTTTAGAGTGCCGTCAAGAACATCAACCCAGTGCATTAAAAAGATACTTCAACAGCCTTAGATACAAAAAAAATGAACAGTAAACTTCTTGAACACTCCTATCTTCATAACCAAATCTGCACTAAAAAATAGAACGCGTATGACTACCTTTGATAAATTTTGAATTACAGCAGTGTACCGGTTTATTTCTTATATCAAGTTTCTCCTTACGTCAACCAATCAGCATGGCGTACATTCTCCGTTCATATACGGTTTCGTTACTAAGGGTTTATACCGTAAAGGAAATAAAGACCTTTCAGTTACAGAAGATGTATTAGCAAAAAGCATATCCTATTTTTCATACAAAAATATTGGCTTGATAAACGATTCTAATGAACTCAAAATAAAGTTGAATGCCATATTTGAAGCGTTGGACTACGGCACTTTCCCTTTTGATATTATTTATGAAAATGTATTGGGCAAACCATTTAAAACTATTGAAAAACAATATATTCATAATGAAAGTATGCTCATCATAGAGGGCGTATATGCCACAAAGAAAAGTCGTGCCATGTGGAACGCATTAAAAGAACAAGAGCATGTTCGTGTTACTTTGGACCTGTACCACTGTGGTATCGTTTTTTTTAGAAAAGAACAAGCAAAGGAACATTTTAAAATACGGATATAATCCCTTAATTTTAACCACTAATCCTAGACTATGAACAATACCGTATACATTACTCTTGGGATCGTATTTGCGATTTATGTAGGTTCCCGTTTTATAAATAGAGGAAAATCAAGAGATAGAAAATCCAGAAAATTCATGGAGGATTACAAACGAAAAGAGGAACAGAAGTAGGCCCTTGCAATTGGCCGTAGGGACGGAAAAGTTCAAGAGTCAACATAAAAATGTGGATACTGAGTACGATCATTCGACTGTCCGCTAACCGCTATCAATTGCCTACTTTCAAAACAACAACAATAGAAACCTGAAATACTACGCTTCAGGCTTCCCAAAAATCCAAAAGAAACATATGAAAATTTATACCAAAACTGGAGACAAAGGAGAAACAGCACTCTTTGGCGGCACCCGTGTTCCTAAACATCATATCCGTATAGATAGCTACGGAACCGTAGACGAGCTTAATTCCTGGTTGGGGCTTGTTCGTGACCAGAAAATTGACACTTCAACCAAGCAAGAACTTACCAAAATACAAGAAGATTTGTTCACCCTTGGCGCAATTTTGGCAACCGACCCAGAAAAAGCAGTATTAAAAAATGGCAAAGAGCGGCTCAATATTCCAAGAATTAAGGAATCCCATATCCAAAAACTAGAAGTAGCCATAGACACTATGGAAAAAGATTTGCCACAAATGACACATTTCATACTTCCCGGTGGGCACACCACCGTGTCATACTGTCATATCGCACGTACCGTTTGTAGAAGAGCAGAACGCATGGCTACACTTTTACAAGAAAACGAACCTGTTGATGAGCAGGTTCTCTCTTATTTAAACCGTCTCTCGGACTATCTGTTTGTATTGGCACGAAAATTGTCTAAGGATTTACAGGCAGAGGAGGTAAAATGGATTCCAGAAAAAATGGACTAATAAAATCCAAATTTCTTCGTTATCAATTTATCAAAGCGTTAAATGTTGATAATTAAAACGAAATAATTGCGAATTATCTTGCCTACCATTATTAAAAAATTATTTTTGCAAAAATTTAAAATAACATTGTTACCATGTATTGGACATTAGAACTAGCGTCTTATTTAAGTGATGCACCTTGGCCGGCAAGTAAAGATGAGTTGATTGACTACTCAATCAGAACCGGTGCGCCTTTAGAGGTTGTAGAAAACTTACAATCCATGGAGGAAGAAGGTGGTGAAATCTACGAATCAATTGAAGAGATTTGGCCAGACTATCCCACGGAAGAAGACTACCTCTGGAACGAGGACGAATATTAGCGCTACAT
>JBLHNI010000157.1:0-7583 GCA_047650615.1 Maribacter sp. | reverse complement strand
AAAAGAAGCTGGTGCAGATGTAAAAGATGCAGCCAACAAGGTTGCTGATAAAGCTAAAGAAGTTAAGGACGCGGTTAAAAACTAATCGTCATCCAAAACATACCATTTTAAAGGCCCGAGAAAATCGGGTCTTTTTATTTAAAACTTGTATGCTAGACCCAAAATAAGGTTAGTGCCAGGTGCAACGATACCTGAAGAGTAGCTGCGGTACCGCTGATTGGTGAAGTTTTCCAAGTTTAGTGACGCAACCACCTTGGAACTTAAGGTGTACTGAGATCTAAAGTTTAGCGTATACCATGATGGCGAATATGGATTTCCGTTCTTGTCAGATGCGTATATAAAGTTCTTGGATATTTCAGACACCGCAAGGTCATTAAAAGCTAGTTCACCATTATAGTTCAAAAATACACTAGTCCTAAGTTTTTGGTTTTTCCATATGATATGAAAATCGCCAAAAGTTGGCGCAGCGTGCCGTGCAGGCGTATCAGTACCATAGGAATCCTCCTCAATACCTTCTGTTATTGTAAGATTAGACGATAGTGACCAATGATCTGATAGAAAAGCATCTAATCCAAACTCAAAACCATATACATAGGCTTTAGCTGCATTTTGAATAGCCTGTACATTACTCAACTCGCCTTGATAGAGTAGTTCAGAATTTCCATTAAAATCAAAATCACGTCGAACCAATGCATCTACCAAATAGGTGTAATAGGTAGCGCCTTTTAATACCAGCTTATCGCCAAAATTTTTTTGTATCCCCAATTCGACATTGTATGCATATTCGGGTTCTAAATCTGGATTAGGTACCACGACAGCACCTGGTTCAGAATCGAATATTTTTCCTATATCATCTATATTAGGGGCCCTAAACCCAGTAGACCCATTAAATGTTACTTGTAAATCTACCTTTGGGAACCAGCTAAAGCCTATACTGCCGGTTAGTGCACCAGTACTTAAATTGGCGCCATCAAACGGAAATGAATAGAAAGTTTGGTCAAAAATAGCATCTATCCACACATGACTATACCGCAAACCGGACATCAAGGTGAAATTAGGCTTTGTCCTATATTCACTATTTACATACCCTGCTAAACTTTGCCATGAAGAACCATTGGGGTATCTTGTAGGAGCATCCGCTATTTCGCCTGTAACAATATTCTTATTTTCGCCTTGGGAGTGTACTTTATTAAAAATATATTCTCCTCCATAATATAATCTGAAGTCTCCTATTTTTCTATTCTCCAAATCTATGTTAACGTTGAAAGCATCCACTTTTTCTTTTTTGCTATTCAATGTAATATCTTGAAAATCCCTATTCTTTCTGCTTTCCTCAAAACGCTGATAGGCCGCAGACACCTTTAATCCATCGTAAAATTTACCGTTCCCCTTTTTATTTACCTGCACATTACCCATAAACCATTTTTGTGGACCGTAAAACCATTCAGCCGAACGTAGTCCTAAGCCATCCCTAGAAGGACGAATCAATCTATCATATCTTGGATAATCAGTGGTTTCCGAATAAAAAATACCTGAGCGCAAATCCCAATTGGCGTTTGGTTTAAAGCGCACTTTTTGCATAAAATTTACTTGGTTGTATCCGGTAGAAACCTGTGTTCTAGAGTTTTGGTTAGTAACTAATTCGTCTACACCATTAGACCTGCGCACAAACGAATTTCTTAGGTATGAATCTGGACCATGGCTACCCATAACCAAATCCTGAAAACTATTATAGGTAAGACTAGTTAAAGCCGCCCATTTCTTTTTTCCTAAGCCTATCTTAGCGTTTATGGTGTTTTCCATACTGGCCGATGAAAACCTGTAGTTGGCCCCTCCATACACTCGAAGGCTGTCATTTTCACTAAATTCGGGTGTTTCGGTATAAAAATTCATAACGCCCCCAATGGCGTCACTACCATAAATAACGGACCCGGGACCAAAAATAATTTCCGTATTTTTTATGGTAAAAGGATCTATGGAAATGACGTTTTGTAAATTACCTCCTCTAAAAATAGCGTTGTTCATACGTACCCCATCTACGGAGAGTACTAACCTGTTGGTTGAAAATCCTCTAATCATTGGGCTTCCACCGCCTAATTGGCTTTTTTGCACAAATATTTTTCCGCTATTTTGCAATAAATCTGCAGAGGTTTGCGGAGTAGTAAAAGCAATATCCCTAGCCGCTATTGATACAATTTTGTTAGGGATGTCTTTCTTCTGCTGCTCCCATTTAGATACAGACATCACCACTTCATCCAATTGCTCAGGCTTCATTACCAAGAATGCCTTGTTTCCTTGTTTAAAAATTTGAGATTTAGAGGTTTTAAGCAACTCATAACTAAGATGCTTAATTGAAATACGTTCATTTTCAGAGAATATAGCTATATCAAAAAGACCATCAAAATCGGTAAGTGCAACTTTAGACTTATCGGAGTTGTAAATAGCTACATTAGAAATGGCATCCCCTGTATCGGTATCTAAAACCCTAATCTGCTGTGATTTTACGGCCACAGCAAAAAGAAAAAAGAAAAAGAAAATACGGTTGTACATACTAATTAAAAACTTCGTTTAGAACAGCGACTGACTTGGGTTTTCTGAACCCTTGTAAATGTAACTCAAAGTACAGGACAATAGATTTCAGTAATTCTTGACGGTCTTTTTTTCTCATTTTAATAGTAAAAAGCGTATCAAAATTTGTGCCTAAAATTTTCTTAAAGAAGACAAGATTCTGACCACTAATTATAGGATTTAAAGAAGGTCTTAGTATAAATTTCCCCTCCAATAAATCAAAATAACTGGCATCTTGGTTATGGGTGTCCGGATAAAAACCCAAATACTTGGTTAGCACCATTAAAAAATACAAATGAAAATTAGCAACGTCATCATGCATATCCAACCATTGTAACGTTATTTCCATGTAATTAAAGAGAGGTCTATTTGACTCTTCCTCATGAATAGCATTACTTAACATTTCAGCTAAAAATAAGGTAAGGGCATTTTTTGCAACTTGGGTATGTAGCGTTTGATAATGGTAACTAACCTTTGCTTCCTGAATACTTTCTAAAGTTCCTTTATTCCTATGACTGGCTACCAGTTCTAACTGGGTTAGGGGCTGAAAATAAGCAGCTTTCAGCTTTCCCTTCTTAGCTGATAAAACTCCTTTTAACAGGTATGATTTAAGCCCATCCGACACTGTAAAAGCCTTAACGATAAGGCTCGTATCACCATATTTTAATGAAGTAAGAACAATGGCCTTAGTAGTCACTTGCATTTTGAGTAGCTGGTTTTTAGCAAATACAAAAATTGGAGGAATAACCTCTGCCAAAGATACTCAATAGGATAGTGCATAAACAAAAAACCTGTAAAGGCTTGGAGCCCTTACAGGTTTTACTATTATTGATTTATGTATTAAATAACGCCCTGCGCCAACATTGCATCCGCAACTTTAACGAACCCAGCAATATTTGCCCCTTTTACATAGTTACAATACCCATCTTCATCTTTTCCATATTCAATACAGGAGTTGTGGATATCTTCCATAATCTTACGCAATCGTTCATCTACTTCTTCACGGGTCCAACTTATACGTAGTGAGTTTTGTGACATCTCCAGACCAGAAGTGGCTACACCACCTGCATTAGAGGCTTTTCCTGGAGCAAAAAGAATTTTCGCTTCATGAAATTCGTGAATAGCTTCTGGCGTAGAAGGCATATTGGCGCCCTCTGCAACACAGATACAACCATTTTTAATCAATACTTTCGCGTGCTCGCCATCCAATTCGTTTTGCGTGGCACATGGCAAGGCAATATCACATGTTACATCCCAAGGCGTTCCGCCTTTATGGAAGGTGGCAGAACTATACGTATCCGCATATTCGGAAATACGACCACGCTTATTGTTCTTTAAGTCCATTACATAAGCTAACTTCTTCTCATCAATACCGTCTTTGTCAAAAATATAACCTTGAGAATCTGACAAGGTCAATACTTTGGCTCCAAGATGCAATGCTTTCTCAGCTGCAAATTGTGCAACATTACCGGATCCCGATATCGTAACGTTTTTATCCTTAAAGTCCATACCATTGGTTTGCATCATGCTTTGTGCAAAATAAACGGTACCATACCCAGTCGCCTCTGGGCGAATAAGAGAACCACCCCAAGAACGACCCTTTCCGGTGAGTACTCCAGTAAATTCATTTCTAATCTTTTTATACATCCCAAAAAGGAAACCAATTTCTCTAGACCCAACGCCAATATCCCCAGCTGGGACATCTGTATTTGGCCCAATATGTCTATTTAGTTCCAACATAAAGGCATGACAAAAACGCATTACCTCATCATCAGATTTTCCCTTAGGATCAAAATCCGAACCCCCTTTACCACCGCCCATAGGAAGTGTAGTCAAACTGTTTTTGAACACTTGTTCAAATGCCAAAAACTTTAAAATACTTGCATTTACCGTGGGGTGAAAACGAAGTCCGCCTTTGTAAGGGCCTATGGCAGAGCTCATTTGAATACGGTATCCACGGTTTACATGAATGTCCCCGTCATCATCTACCCATGCTACCCTAAAAGAAATAAGCCGTTCTGGCTCTACCATTCTTAGAAGAATATTCTTCCCGTTATATATTTCATTTTTGGCGATATAGGGTATTACCGTTTCTGCAACTTCTTGCACCGCTTGTATGAACTCAGGCTCGTGACCGTTTCTGGTCCTTACCTCATCCATAAATATTTTTATTTTTGCTTCCATAAAACTATTTGATATCTGTTGATGTTGGTGAATTCTAACTATATCGGCGAAATTATGGTATTATTATAATTTATACGCTGATTATTTTACAAATTGATAAATTTTACTGAATTAACACTATTTTTTTAACTTATTTGAAATAGAAAAGTGCTTTAAACACTGTAATTATCTAAGGCAAAATTTTAATTAGCCTATGGCTTGTTCTAAATCGGCAATAAGGTCCGCTTCATCTTCTATACCAACACTAAGTCTAATTAAGGCATCTACCACCCCGCTTTTTTCACGTTCGGCTTTTGGGATACTTGCATGGGTCATACTTGCTGGGTGGCCGGCCAAACTTTCTACGCCGCCTAAGGATTCTGCCAGGGTAAATACCTTTAGCTTTTCAATAACAGCTACGGCATCGGCGTAGCTACTACCTTTACAGACAAAGGAAATCATACCGCCAAAATCCTTCATTTGACTTTTGGCAATATCATGGTTTGGATGATTTTCAAATCCTGGCCAATAGACCTTCTCTATCTTAGGATGATTGACCAAGTATTTCGCTATGGCCCTGCCGTTTTCACAATGCCTTTGCATGCGTACATGTAGGGTTTTTATGCCCCGTAGCACCAAAAAACTATCCATAGGGCCACAAACGGCGCCACTGGCATTTTGTATGAAATAAAGTTTGTCCGCTAGGTCCTTATCCCTTACCACAAGTGCGCCCACCACAACATCTGAATGCCCGCCAAGATACTTGGTAGCGGAATGCATTACGATATCGGCACCCAAATCTAAGGGAGTCTGTAAATAAGGGGTGGCAAAGGTATTATCTACTGCCAAAAGTATATGGTGTTCCTTAGCTAATTTTGAAACCGCTCGAATATCTATAATGTTCATCATAGGGTTCGTAGGTGTTTCTACCCAGATAAGTTTAGTTTTTGAATTAAGGTATTTGGTTACTTTATCCGCGCTATCCATCCCTACAAAATGAAATATAATCCCGAACTTCTCAAAAACCTGTTTGAACAAACGATAACTTCCTCCATACAAATCATTCGTGCAAATCACTTCATCCCCTGGAGCCAATAGTTTGATAACGGCATCTATAGCTGCCAAACCACTTCCAAAGGCCAAGCCGTAAGTGCCATTCTCTATGCTCGCCAAGGAATTCTCCAAAGCCGTTCGGGTAGGATTGGCACTTCTGGAATATGCATACCCCATATGACCTCCAGGTGTTGTTTGAGCGTAGGTAGAGGTTTGATAAATAGGCGGCATAACGGCACCATAGGCCGTATCCGGTTGTTGCCCCCCATGTATTGTTTTACTGTTGAATCTTAAATTTTTATCGCTCATAATCTATTATTATTACTATAAATGTATCGTTATCTTTTGGAGAATACAATGATGGTGTATTTTTGTATGCTATAAAATATCCTATGAAAATCCCTACTGTTTGTTTCCTCCTTGTACTCATTCTGTTTGGATGTAAAAAAGATAACAAAATTACCTTCGAACCTCTTACCTATTTAGGTGATGAATGTGTAGATTGTGCCCAAGTTAAAATTACGGTTCAAAAAGCCTTGACCGATGCTAAGCTCGACAAGGCCATTAATACCGCTTTAAAGGAAGAAGTAATTTACCTACTCAACTTTAATGAAGAAAATGATGCTACCGATATTGAAAGTGCCATCACATCCTTTACAAAAGGGTTTACGGATTTAAAAAACCAATTTACCGAGGAAGCTACGCCTTGGGAAGCGACTGTTAGCACCTTAGTTTCTTATGAGGATACCAAAATAATTACCCTTAAGCTGGATTCCTATTTATTTACTGGAGGAGCACATGGGTATAATACGACGCACTATTTGAATTTTGACAAGGGCAAAGGCCTTGAATTGGATACGGACAAGCTATTTAAAAACAAGTCCGACTTTGAGAACTATGCGGAATCCAAATTTAAAATCCAAGAAAAGATTCCTTCCCAAGACGACATAAATAGCACGGGGTTTATGTTTGAAACGGGTAGCTTTTATCTGCCAGAAAACATTGGCTATACAGAACTGGGAGTTCAATTATTTTATGAGCAATACGAAGTAGCCTCCTATGCAGATGGCCCAATCGTACTCACTATCCCTTACACGGAACTCGAAAGATATTTGGTGTACAGCCCCAAACAAAAATAACCCTATAGCATTTTTCTTAAGGCAAAAATAGACCCGAGGTGTATGCCTTCATGAAAATTATTAAAACTGATGGCATCCTGTACATTGCTCAAAGTTACCTTAGCACTTGTGGTGTATGGTTTAAAATTCTTAAAAAGCCCAGCGTCATAGTCCTCCTGTGTTTGTTTTATCGTTGACACCAACACCTCTGAAATCTGTTTTATTTCAGCAGCTGTGGCTGTACCATCTGGCACGGTACCTTTCATAAACTTTTCCACAAGTTCCGTTGGCACCAGCATGGGTGCACCACTAAACTTATACACCAATATTTGCTGTGTCACCACTACATGCACAATGTTCCACCAAATGTTGTTGCGAAATCCTTCTGGTATTTTTAAAAGGTCCTCGTTGGAGGTTTTCTCTAAGATTGCTAATAGATTTTTTCTGTTCTCTAGGGTAATTTCCAGCTCGTTCTTCAAGGGATATCAATTTAAATGAGCGCTAAAAATAGCACATTTAATGATATTTAAGTTTCTTTGTAAGGTAGATATTTTAAAGATTAAAATGAAAAAAATATACCACCTTAGTACCTGCTCTACCTGCCAACGTATTCTAAAAGAATTACAGCCTTTGCAAGGATTTACGCTACAGGATATTAAAACAGAGACAATCACCCCAGAA
>JBLHNI010000156.1:0-7770 GCA_047650615.1 Maribacter sp. | reverse complement strand
ATTGAAGAACAAATTTTTGACTAACATGGAAGTACCTTTGGGCACCACCGCTACTTCTTGACTACTAATCTTACTACCTTCTATTTTAATATGTGTTCCTACTTCATCGGCTTCAGTCTTGGTCATCATCTCTACATGGGCAATAGCAGCAATGGAGGCCAAAGCCTCCCCACGAAAACCTTTGGTATTGAGATTGAAGAGATCTTCTGCTTTTTCGATTTTGGAAGTGGCATGGCGCTCAAAACTCAAACGCGCGTCTGTAACACTCATTCCTTTACCATTATCAACTACTTGGATAAGAGTCTTACCTCCATCCTTTACAATAAGCTTAATTTCAGTGGAACCCGCATCAATAGCATTTTCCAATAGTTCTTTAACCACTGAAGCAGGGCGTTGCACCACTTCGCCAGCAGCAATCTGATTGGCTACGTGATCCGGTAAAAGTCTAATAATATCCGCCATTATCAGGAAAAGAATATGGTGAGGTCAAAATCAATTATAAATAGAAAGATAAAAACTAAAACAGCCAAAATAACGACCATTCGTATTTTGAGACTGCGATCGCCATCTCTACGAGTATCTTCTAACGCATTACTGATTTTATTCTTTAAACCTCGTTGGTTACTTAAGGTGCTTCTATATTTATCAAATTTAGGCTCTAACTTGTAAGGATTTCCCTTGCCTTTATCATCATAGTACCTAGGATTGTAGTCGTACTGTCTATTTCTACGCAACCGCGTTATTTTACTCAGCATTCCCATAGCTACAAAGTTACTCAAAAACCAAAAACCGCCCGTTAAAAGAAGTGCCAAAATTTGTTAACACCCACATCGGTTGCATATCTTATGTAAACTTGCTGACGCAATCAAAAAAAAGAAAAAAAACAAAACGAGATTCGTAAACCACTAATTCCCCAAAACAGCCATCTTAATAGCCGCGATAGCGGCTTCGGCTCCTTTGTTACCATGCTTACCACCACTACGATCTATGGCCTGTTGCAGGGTGTTGTCTGTAAGTACGCAGAAGATAACGGGAACATCTGTTTGTAGGTTCAGGGCCATAATACCTTGTGATGTTGCACTACAAACAAAATCAAAATGTTTGGTTTCACCTTGTATTACACTACCAATAGCAATAACAGCATCAAAACCTCCTTGCTGGATCATTTTCTTGCATCCATACGTCAGCTCAAAACTACCAGGCACATTCCACCGGACTATGTTTGAATTATGAGCATCACAATCTAAAAGTGCCTTTACAGCTCCATTATATAAACCTTCGGTTATTTCGTGGTTCCATTCAGAAACAACAATCCCAAACCGAAATTTATTCGCGCTTGGGATTGTTGTCTTATCGTAGGCCGATAAATTTTTGTTAGCTGTTGCCATTACGCACCACCTTTTGCCATTCCAATGAAGGCATCTATAGAAGTAGCCGCTTCAGAACTAGAAAACTCGTCCTTAATGCGTTGGAAAAAACCTAAGGCTTTGGATTTATCTCCCATTTCAAGGGCCGTTACACCCGCTTTGTATAAAAATTTAGGTGTTGTATATGCATTTGTGCTATGTGCAGCTGCTGCCTCGTAATATCCTAAAGCATCCGAAGCTTGCTCCAGTTGCATAAAAGAATCTCCTAAACCTCCTTTTGCAAGTGCGCCAAGAATTTCATCATCAGAACTAAAACCTTCCAAATAATCTATTGCTTCTTGGTACTTACTCATGTTCAAATACGCCATCCCAGCAGAATAGCTTGCCAAATTAGCTGCTTTGGTGCCATTGTATTCCTCCATAATGTCCAAAAAACCATACTTTCCATTAGCCCCTTCCAGTGCTAATGTAAACAAGGAGTCTTTAGCCGTTGTGCTAGCCAAAGCCTGATCAAAATACTGTTGTGGGTAATACATTTCGTTTGCCGCATTGGTCTCTTTTGGTTTTTGCACAAATTGTACATAGGCCAAATACGCCAACACACCAATGGCAACTACACCAATGAAGCCTAAAATATAATTTTGGTTTTTGGAAACCCACTCCTCGGATCTTGAAGCTCCTTGGTCCAAGCTACTGAACACTTCTGCTGTTGTGCTCTCTTGCTCATCAAACTCCTGAATCTCAGCCTTAGTTTGTGGTTTAAATCCTCTTTTCTTATATGTTGCCATCTCAATATTTATTGGTGGCTCAAAAATAAAGTTTTTATTGAAATCCAATGGCGTATTTATTCGTTATTTTTGGATAATTCAAGTGAAATTGGTCTATCCAAATCAAAAATTCGATAAATTTTAATGTTTCTCAAAAAGGTATCGCTTCTTAATTACAAAAATTTTGAATCTAAAGATCTAGAATTCGATTCAAAAATCAACTGCTTTGTGGGTGACAACGGTAAGGGTAAGACCAATATACTAGACGCTATTTATCACCTTTCTTTTGGAAAGAGCTATTTTAATCCGATTACCTCTCAGAACATAAAGCACGGAACCGACTTCTTTGTGGTAGAAGGCCTTTTTGAAAAAGAAAATCGGGAAGAAAAAATTGTTTGTAGCCTAAAACGAAACAATAAAAAGATTATCAAAAGAAATGGAAAGGCTTACGAGCGCTTTGCTGACCATATAGGCCTATTGCCCCTCGTTATTATTTCTCCAGCAGATCGCGACCTTATTTCAGAAGGCAGTGATGTACGAAGAAAATTTATGGATGGTGTCATTTCCCAATCCAACAAAGCCTACCTACAGTCCTTAATTAATTATAACAAAGTACTATCCCAACGAAACGCCCTGTTAAAATATTTTGCAGCCAACCATACCTTTGATAAAGCTACTTTAGCGGTGTATAATGAGCAACTGCATACCTATGGGTCGGAAATATTCGAAAAAAGAACCGAATTCTTAGAAAAGTTCATCCCAATTTTCAAATCCCAATACAAAGCAATTACAGGAAACACAGAGGAGGTACACCTAAGTTACGACAGCAAACTGCACCTTAACAACATGGCGAGCCTATTGGAAAAAAACATAGATAGGGACAGGGCGTTACAATACACAAGTGTTGGTATACATAAAGACGATCTTGGCTTTACCATTACCGAGTACCCCATTAAGAAATTCGGAAGCCAAGGGCAACAGAAGTCCTTTTTAATCGCTTTAAAATTTGCACAGTTTCAGTTTATGCAAGAGGTATCACAAACCACTCCTATCTTGCTTTTAGACGATATTTTTGATAAATTAGATGAGCATAGGGTTGCACATATTATTACCTTGGTAAACAATGAAAATTTCGGCCAAATATTCGTGAGTGACACCCATGCGGATAGAACCGAAAATGTGGTTAAAAAAATACATCAATCCTATAAAATTTTTAAACTATAACTATGAAACCTTTACTCCTTTTTTTAGGCTTTACCCTACTACTCTCCTGCACTTCAGTTAGTAAAGAAAAACTCAACCTTCTTAATGGGTACTGGGAAATAGAACGGGTGGAATTTACGAATGGAGGACAAAAGGAATACAGAATTAGCACCGATATAGATTTTATACAATTGGAAGGATTAAAAGGGTTTAGAAAAAAAATGAAGCCTAGATTTGATGGTAATTTCGAAACCTCAGATGATGCAGAACCCTTTCAAATAAATGTACATGAAGGATCATTCAGCATAGTGTACAAAAATAACCTTAGTGAATGGCAGGAAACAATAACTGCGCTTAGTAAGGATAATTTTTCTATACAAAATGAAGACGGTATCCTTTACCACTATAAAAGATTTGAACCCATTAGTATTACTCCGTAATATGGCCAAGAGAGAAAATAACAATCTTAATATGAAAGAGGCACTATCTGCCTTTATCCAAAAGAATAAGCTGCAGGGAGGCATGGATAAAGTAGATGCCCGCGCCGCTTGGGTGCGACTTATGGGAAATGGTGTGAACAATTACACCACTGCCATTGAACTTAAAAACGATATACTCTATGTTTCCCTTTCGTCATCTGTACTGCGAGAAGAACTTAGCTTAGGTATATCAAAAATCATAAGCATGCTGAACGAAGAACTAGGTAAAAATCTAGTCAGAAAAATAGTACTTCGATAAGCAGGCATTCATTATTATTAGTTTAAAATATATTTCCAAGAATTAAGTATCTAAAAAAAATGATGTTCTTCCGCCATAATCCCTAACAGGGTTAGCATGACTCTAAACCACCCAGGAACTTCACATTACGAACCTAAAAGACCGCTTCAAATACATTTGAAGCGGTCTTTTTATATGCTAAACTAGTTATAATAACTAGTAAATTTCCCTACCTGAAAAGTGAAAAGCACCTTCTATAGCAGCGTTCTCATCGCTATCTGAACCATGCACCGCATTCTCGGCGATATTCGTAGCGAACATTTTTCTAATTGTACCTTCAGCAGCCTCCGCAGGATTGGTAGCACCGATTAAGGCCCTAAAATCCTCGACAGCATTTTCCTTTTCTAAGATAGCAGAAACGATAGGGCCTCTTGTCATGAATTCTACCAATTCACCAAAAAACGGACGCTCTTTGTGAATGGCGTAAAACTCCTGTGCATCCCTAAGGCTTAGCTGTGTATATTTCATAGCTACAATCTTAAATCCAGATGCTGCAATTTTTTCCAATATAGCCCCTATATGACCGTTAGCAACGGCATCTGGCTTAATCATTGTAAATGTTCTATATGTACTCATATCTAAAATTTTGCGCAAAAATACGGTTTTCTATTCAACCCACAACTATTCATAGCGTTGTCGTACTTCTCCGAGTACCACGCCGTTATCACCTAACATCTGCAATACTGCGGTTTTTGTTTTAAAATTCAATCGTACGCTGCCAAAACTTTCGGTACTTACCACCGCTCCCACCCTAAAGGGATTTGGTTCTCCAGTAAAACTTCTGTACGCATGCGTAAGACCACTGCTGGTAAAATCGATTAAAGGATAGGACACATCTGCAAGCTCAGTTTTAGAAATCTCTGATATATGACGGTCACCGGACAGCACAATAACACCATTTGCATTCGAATTGGCGATGGTCCGCTTAAACCGGTCAACTTCGTGAGGAAAATTACCCCAACACTCGAATCCATGTTCATTGGAAATCATTTGAATACTACTTACAATAATGTTAAAGTCGGCCTTTGAACGTGTCAATTCCTTCTCCAACCAAGACCACTGTGCTACTCCAAGTACTGTACCTTCTCCATATTCATTTGGTTTCATACGTTTCTTGGTTTCCAAATCTGGCGTAAGTGCCGTTCTAAAATACCGCGTATCCAAAACGATTACTTTTACACTTCCCCCGGCTGTTTGATATTGATGTGAAGCATAAACACCTTCTCGCTTCCTTCTTGGACTATCCGCCGCAACATCCATAAAGTCCAAAAAGGCTTGCTGGCTTTCTTTTTTTACCAAGAATTCTGTCCCACCATCGTTTAGACCATAGTCATGATCGTCCCAAGTTCCAATGACCTCTGCAGTAGCAATCAACTTTTTATAGCCAGGTACTGCTTTTTGTGCGCCGTACATACTCCTGAGCTTTTGCATGTCATCCGTATCTGCATAAATATTATCACCTCCCCAAATCCAAACATCTGGCTTCGTTTGCTGTATATCGTCCCATAATAGATTAGGTAAAGAGGCTTTATTACAGGAACCAAAGGCAATGGTAAAGACATCATTAGATTTTATTGTCTTTTTGGTCGAGCCACAAGAGATGGCTGCCGTTAAACAAAGAAGTAAAAGTATTTTTCTCATCACAAATTAAAAGTTGAAACACAAAAATACACTTTCATTTTTACCTTTATGTTATTAAATTGTATCTTTGCCGCCATGAATTTAGAGCACATAAACGCCCTCAAAACACTACTTTCCAAACCAAAGAAAATAGCGATTATCCCACATAAAAATCCCGACGGCGATGCCATAGGTTCTACGTTAGCGCTTTGGCATTACCTCAAAAGCAAGGGTCATGAAGCGGTAGTCGCAGCACCCAACGATTTTCCTAAATTTTTAAAATGGATGCCAGGGGCGGAAAGCGTTTTAAACTTTGAAAAAGAAAACACGCAAGCAAAGAATATTCTTCACAATGCGGACATCATATTTACCTTAGACTTTAACCATCTTGGGCGTGTTGGCCAAATGACGGAGTACTTGGAAAAAGCATCTGCTACTTTTGTGATGGTAGACCATCATCAACAACCATCGGACTATGCAAAAATCATGTATTCCGATGTACATATGAGTTCTACTTGTGAAATGGTGTACCACCTTTTGAATTATTTGGGTGCAACCGATGAAATTACCGCCGAAATGGCGAACTGCATCTATACCGGAATTATGACAGATACGGGTTCCTTTAAGTTTAAAGCGACTACGAGCACCACACATAGAATAATTGCAGACCTAATAGACAAAGGCGCGAACAATACAGACATACATAGCCGTATCTACGACACCAATTCTCCAAGTAGGTTACATCTATTAGGATGTGCTCTAAAAAACATGGTGATTTTAGAAGCATACAACACAACCTATATTACCCTTAGCCAAGAAGAGCTAGACCAATATAAATTTACCAAAGGCGATACTGAAGGTTTTGTAAACTACGGCCTTACCTTAGAAAATATTCGCTTTGCGGTCATATTTATTGAAAACAAAGAGGAAGGCATCCTTAAAATATCCTTTAGATCTGTAGGGGATTTTGATGTGAATAATTTTGCGAGACAATTTTTTTACGGAGGCGGACATACCAATGCAGCAGGAGGAAAAAGTGATGTATCCATTGCCGAAACTACAAGCTATTTTGAATCATTATTACCACAATTTAAAACAGCCCTTACCTAATGAAAAAAGGCTTTTCGGTTTTTATAGTACTGTTAATGATAACGAGCTGTGGTGGTCCAGAACCCCGAAAACCCATACAAACCAAAAGTAGGAGTTTTTTTAAGGCATCTATAGAACGTAGCCAAAAGTTATTAAAAGCAGAGGAGCAAAAAATCCAAGAAATCATCAAAACCGATTCCTTAAAACATTATAGCCATACGGCTTCTGGTTCTTGGTATCATTACCTAGTAATTAACGATAGTGTAAACTACACGCCAAAAACAGATGATCTTGTTGTTATGACTTACGACCTACTTACGTTAGATAACGACACCTTATATTCGCAAAAAGAAATCGGCGTTGTATCGTATAAGGTAGACAAACAAGAGCTTTTTATCGGACTCAGGAACGCAGTAAAATTATTAAAGGAAGGTGAAAAAGCTACCTTTTTATTCCCTTCTTCTTTAGCTTTCGGAATACACGGAGACACTGATAAAATAGGAATCAACGTTCCTCTAAAATCTACGATTCGAATTTTAAAGATTGAAAAAAAACAACTTAAATCAGATATTTAAATTTACCATTATGTTCAAAAAATTATATGTTTTAGCCGTATTAGCACTTGCCTTAGCCAGTTGCAAGACAAGTAGTCGTACAGATTTGGGAGATGGTCTGTTTGCAGACATCAAAACCAGTAAAGGGGATATCATCGTGCGCTTGGAGCATGACAAAATACCTGTTACCGTTGCCAATTTTGTATCCTTAGCAGAAGGCAATAGCCCCTTCGTTAGTGAAAATTTTAAAGGCAAAAAATACTATGACGGACTCATTTTTCACCGAGTTATGAAAGATTTTATGATACAAGGTGGGTGTCCTACTGGTACAGGAACGGGAAATCCAGGCTACCGTTTTATGGATGAGTTTAACGACTCCTTGGTACACGATAG